>CBCPNC010000114.1:0-7469 GCA_965120425.1 uncultured Opitutia bacterium | reverse complement strand
TCACCAACAAGCTGATAGGCCGCAAACCCCTCCTTTAGCACCATTACAAGTTTTAGTTAAACTTTCCATGCGGAAAGTTACCACATTCGGTATTAATTCGTCTTTCGACAAGCTATTCCCAACTAAAGGGCAGGTTGTTTACGTGTTACGCACCCGTTTGCCACTCTCATTTAATTTTCTTACGATCATTAAAATCCCGTTCGACTTGCATGTCTTAACCACGCCGCCAGCGTTCACTCTGAGCCAGGATCAAACTCTCCATAATTATTTCTATACAAATAGAAGAGTCCAATTTTCCTGTTTTATTGGATTTTTTGGACAATACTTTCAAAGTATTATGACCTTTTTAAAAGGCCTTAAAAATCGCACAAAGTAGTTTTTCAAAGAACAAAAATTTTTCAAGTTCGCTTAACTTGCAAAACACATTAACTGCTGTCAACTGTTTTATTTAAAAATTTTTAAATTTTTTCTAATCAAGTAAAGAACGAACATTTTAAGAGGATATACTATCTTCTTACTTCAGTTTTCAACAAACTACCCACTTCACAGAACATGGATGAGCTGATCAATCCCTGAATGTTGAGCACATTATTTGTGCATAATTCCTCGTCAATATTTTTTTTGATTTTTTTATTTTTAATTTTAATGTTCTAATTATAAAGACATTAAAGAGATTAAACTTAAAAAAAAATTAAAAACTCGACCCATCACAAATAAAGAAATATTAAAATAACGTGAATACATCATTGTTTCAAACAACAATAAATAATTTAAAATCATTAAATCACACACCTACAAAAAAATTTGGACAAAACTTCTTAATAGATAAAAACATTGTAGAGAAATTTGTTCGTTTATCTGAATTATCAGCAAATGATATTGTTGTCGAAATCGGACCAGGATTAGGTACAGTATCTGAGGAAATTTTGTCTTATAATGTAAATTTACATGCCATAGAACTAGATAATAGGCTATTTCACTTTTTACAAACCAAATATGATAAGCATCCTAATTTCCATATAATGAGGGCAGATGCTGCCATTTATCCAATTGCTGATCTGGATGCCGAATGTTCGCCGTACAAAGTTGTAGCTAGTTTACCGTATGCTATTTCTTCTGCTTGGTTTGATGCCATTTTAAGTCTTAAACATTTACCAAGTGCGATATCAGTTATCATACAATTAGATACTGCGAATAGACTTCTAGCAAAACACAATACAAAATTATTCTGTCCATTATCAATTTTCTTACAATCCGCGTTTACGAAAACTGCGATGTTTAAAATATCAAAAAATTCTTTTTATCCTGTACCAAAAGTAGATTCAGTAATGTTATTTTTAAAACGGAAACCTGACATTTTTACTTTTAGTGAACAGACTAAAACTATTATTCGTTCACTATTTAATACTCGCAGGAAGCAGATATCAACAATCGCTAAAGAACAAAACCTGAACATTACCCAATGGATAGAGAGAAATGACATCCCTCTTCATTCCCGCCCAGAGCAAATCGATCTGCTTACTTGGCAGAAACTAAATTCTGTATTTTAAATGAAAATTTTTAAACTTACAATCTGTACATCGGATTGGAAAGTCCTATAGATTCTTCATTTGAAATATATCCCGAAAAGGGAAAAGATATTTCATTAATATCTGGGCGCTCTTTAGATTCAACCCAACTAGTAATTTTTCTCCTATCTACAACACTATTATCTTCATTTTCGATAACTTCCTCCGAACGTTGCTCCTTATATGTAATCTTAATCTCTCCATTTTCCCAATTAGAACTTATATCAGAATATGGCAATACTAAACGCATATTCCCATAATTTATAGATCCACCTTGTCTTCTAATTGAAGGACAAACTTTCAAATCGCTCCAAGGGCAAGATATTGGAGAATTGTACTCTATTTTAATCGTTTTTGGGTTTTTACTTTCACCAATATTAACCGTGCAAAAACATACTTCAACTCCCCAATCATTCACATTTAGCATATCTTCAGAACCTTTTACCGAAATATTATTTCCTTCTAAAGCACCAGTTGAATATTCAGCTTTTAAACATTTCTTAGCCTTTTCTTGATCACCCTTGCACAAACTCAACAAGGATCGACTCCAATATGCTGCTCTATCACCCTCTGCTGGATGATACTCATAACCTTCCTTCTTTTACTCCTCTATAGTTTTTTCTATTAATTTTTCTGCACGTTCTAATGTACCATGAGTAACCATAGCACTTCTGCCATTTTTCTTAATATCATCTAATTTATTTTTCAAGCTTTGCGGAATATATTCTTCTCCATATTTGGTCTTTAGATAATCAAACATTTTAGAAAAATCTTTGACATTATTAGCTCTAGCGTTTTTTGCTGATTCAACACCTAATGAATCACAAAAAGCAGTCCATAAACTTTTTAATTTTTTAAATATCCCTCCGTGTACGTTCCTAAAACAAGAACCTGTTAACTTAGCCTTACTTAAACTCTCTGCTTTTCGACTTCCTATAGGTTTCTCAGTTTCCGCAAATGATTCTTTTGTTCGTGACGTATTTTGTACATTTCTCCCTTGGTTATTGCCATTGTTTATTCTGTCTTGCCAGAATTTGACCAACCTCTCAAATTCGGCCCTGCTCATAAATTGTTCATTACTCACCCTGCTGTTTGCAGGCGAATTACTTGTACTGTTCACCATATTTTCTCCTTTTGACTATAGTTGCACGAACAATGTATTATAAAAATTTACCTTTGGCAAGCTTACAAAGCTATGCTTAAACTATTTTATTATCGAGGCTATAAAAAAGACTGTTCAAAAAAAATTAATGATATTAACGTTTATAAGTCTCTGACCATTAAATGGTATAAAATTATTAACATGCACTTGTGAATAAGTTGTTAATTTCTTATGCTTGATTTCACTCAATAAATCTTAAGTTTTGAGAAACTATCATATTAAACCATGAACACAAAGCGGCACTTTTATTATATAATCTCTTGAATATCAACAAGTTAAATGAGACGTGTATTTCTATTAAAATTCTTTTAAATTTAAAAAAAATCAATTCATATACATTGACTTTGTTAGTTGTGTTTTTATGTGAACAACTTTTACATGAATAGTGAAGATTCAGTCCCTAGATTCCCTATTTGGGAAACCGTGTGTGCAGATTTTGCAGATATTTTCCCACCAGATGTCTATAGAACATGGTTCGAACCAATCGTCGTGTTAAATGAAAGCGAAACCGACATAACACTAGGTATACAAAACGATTTTGCAGTGATATGGATCCAGGAAAATTATTTAGACATTATTTCCAAACGCCTAACCATGGCACTAGGGCATCCAATAAATATTACACTACAAGTACTTCATCAAAATAACCCAAATCATCAGCAGTCCACACAATCAACACAAAACCACACTCGGACACAAAAAACTAAAGAATGCTCAGATAAAAATTATCTAAAGACTCATCAATATTGCTTATTAAACCCTAAAAATACATTTGAAAATTTTGTTGTTGGAGCTGGTAATCAAATGGCACATGCCGCATGTATCGCAGTTGCTAATGCCCCGGGACGAGCATACAATCCATTGTTTTTATACGGAGATACAGGGCTGGGGAAAACTCATCTCATTCAAGCAGTAGCACATGAAATTTTAAAAAAACCTCCTAAAACACACGTCGTATATACATCAACTGAAAAATTTACCAATGAATTTATAAATGCCTTACAACAAAACAGCCTACCAAGTTTTAGACAAAAATATCGCAATATAGATGTACTATTAATCGACGATATTCATTTCCTATCTGGGAAAGAACGAATACAAGAAGAATTCTTTCATACTTTTAATGAGTTATTTGAAGCACAAAAACAAATTTTATTATGCAGTGATCGTCCTGCCTCAGAAATTGCAAAACTAGAAAGCAGATTAGTTTCACGTTTTCAATGGGGGCTCGTTACAGATATTCAAGCACCAGATTTGGAAACACGAATGGCAATATTAGCTAAGAAAGCAGCAGCTATGAACCTTCATCTCCCTCAAGATGTAATTGAATATCTTGCCAATCGTGTATCAAGTAACGTAAGAAAATTAGAAGGAGCGCTGACTAGACTAGCAAGTTATTCATCATTAACACACGCGCCAATAAATACAGAAGCTGTAGAACATTTATTACACGATTTATTTCATGAAGAAACAGCAACACAAATTTCTATCGAGCGCATTCAACAAAAAGTCGCAGAATATTATAGATTAAAATTAGCTGACATGGTCGGTAAACGACGCCCAGCAAGTATAGCGTTCCCTAGACAAGTTGCGATGTACTTATGTCGAGTCATGACGTCACAGTCATTGTCCGATATAGGTAATGAATTTGGTGGACGTGATCATGGAACGGTAATACACGCATGTAAAACGGTAGAAAATATGATCGAACAAGATAATTCCATAAAACACACCATTGAGCATATCCAAAAACTCATCTTAAATTCTAGATAATTTATCCGATGAAATTTTCTGTCTCTAATTCAATCAATCTTTTAAGTTCTACACTGTATTCCATTGGGAACTCACGGACAAGATCATTGATGAAACCATTAACACTTAAACTTGTAGCATTTTTTTTCGAAATTCCACGTTGCATCATATAGAAAATCTGATCATCACTGATCCTAGATACGCTCGCCTCATGCTCAACAACATTATTTTTCCCGTCAGTTATTATTTTGGGATAGGTTGCAGTTTTACTTTCTGAATTTAAAAGTAGGGCATCACAACATGTTTTATTTCTACAGCTACTTATTCCCGATTTACACCTCACAACTCCGTGGTAAGTAGCAACACCGCTACCAATAGAAACCGATTTTGATACAATATTTGAATATGTATTATTAGCTAGATGAATCATTTTTGCACCTGTATCCTGATGTTGTTCATCTGCAGCAACAGCGATTGACAGCACTTCGCCATGAGCATATTCTCCATTTAGTATAATAGCTGGATATTTAGTCGTTAATCTTGACCCAATATTACAATCGATCCATCTTACATCTGCATGATGATGAGCGATCGCACGCTTAGTAACAAGATTATAAACACTACTCGACCAATTTTGAACAGTAATGTACTGTACTTTTGAATGTGGCAATGCAACAATTTCTACAACAGCGGAATGCAAGTTAGAAGTTTCAAATTTTGGCGCTGTACAGCCCTCCATATATGTTAATTCCGCACCTTCACCAACAATAATTAGCGTGCGTTCGAATTGTCCTAAATTAACTGAATTTATACGAAAATACGCTTGCAGCGGCTGTTCAACTTTTATTCCAGGTGGAACATAAATAAAACTGCCACCACTAAACACAGCACTATTCAAAGCGCTAAATTTATTATCTTTAACAGGAACAACATTTGCAAAATATTGCTTAAAAATTTCAGGATATTCTTTCAGCCCCGTATTAGAATCAACAAAAACTACTCCTAAATTTTCCAAGTAATCTTTAATTCGAGAATAAGCGAACTCACTATCAAATTGCGCTTCTACTCCAGCTAAAAATTTACGTTCATTTTCAGGGACACCTAAGCGTTCAAATGTTTTTTTGACATTCTCTGGAACTTCATCCCATGATTTTTTAGGCATACGATCTTGTGCAAGGTAATATCGTACAGAATCAAAATTTATATTATTTACTTCAGGGTGATTAAACCATTTCGGCAATTTAATCCTCCGAAAACTTTCTAAAGCTTCATGTCGGAACTGGCACAACCACAGATCTTCATTCTTAACCTTCGAAATATAATCAATAGTATCGTGGCTCAACCCATATCCTGCATCATATTCATATTCCACAGAATATTGGAAATCGCTAACGTCTATAGTATTATGCAATTCCGTTTCCATTATTTATTAATCTTCTAATTGTTCATATCCCATTGTTTCAATTTGATTAATCAGATTACGATTACCTGACTTCACAACAACACCATCATCCATAACATGAACTACATCAGGTTCAATGTAATCAAACAAGCGTTTATAATGGGTAATTATCAATGCACAAAAATTCTCGCCACGTAATTCATTAAATCCATTGGCAATTAATTTCAAAGCATCTGCATCAACTCCACTATCAATTTCATCAAAAATAACACATTTTGGCTCTAACATCAACATTTGTAAAATCTCTAAACGTTTTCTCTCGCCCCCAGAAAATCCAACATTCATTGAACGACTTGTAACCGAACGATCTAATTTTAATAAATCCATATAAGAATACAATTTTTTATAAAACGCAACAGCATCTATTCTTTTGTTCAAACGAGATTGCAAAGCTTCTCTGATAAAATTCGCAACACTTACACCAGGTAATTCGATAGGAGTTTGAAATGACAAAAATAATCCCATTCGAGCGCGTACATCAACAGGAAGCGTTATTATCGATTTCCCATCTAATAAAATATCTCCTGAAATAATCTCAAAGTCTGGATGACCAACAACAACATTAGCTAACGTACTTTTGCCTACTCCATTTTTTCCCATCAAAACATGGATTTCCCCACTAGGCAATGACAAAGAAAAATTTTTGAGAACAATTTTTTCATTAACTTTGACGCTTAATTCTCTTATATCCAACATAGTTTCTTGTGTGAATATAAAATTATAAACAAAAAAGCGAGACCTTTGTTGTACATAAAAATGCTACATATAAACACCCGTTAAATCACAAGATTAAGTTTTTAGCATCAAGTTAGTCAGAAACTAAGCAATTATATAATAATTTTATCTTTCAAACCCCAAACTAAACAACTTTTACATGTTTTTAACATAAACTTTCTCTAGTTTTTAATTACCATTTGACAGACGATATCTTATGTCTAAGTTTGAAAGACAATGAATCGAAGTGCAACAACTCCTACCACTTCAGCACAAATATCTGCTCTAAACGAAGCAGGAATATATTATGCATGCGCAACATCAGATGGTAATTACAAGGAAATAACTCAACACGTAAGTGGAGCACCTTTCCTATTGAGTAGATGTTTGTTAAATTTAATCTTTCCTACAGAAAAACTTGACGCGCGGGAAGTGCAAAATGGGCTTCAAAGTGAATTTGTTGACAGAGAAACTAAAAATTTTTGGCAAGCAAGCAAAGCAATAATTGAAAATTTAACACAACAATTTAATACCTTAAGAGAGCTTATTCAAAACTTGCTCAACCAACAAATCAAACAAAAAATTAATGAAATCAAACAGTCGCTCAACAAGCAACTAACGCACATACTTGCTGAAATGCAAGTAAAGCCTCAAGATATGGCAATAAGGTTATTGTCTTACGCCTGTAAAATTTTTTCATCGTCACCTATTGATGTAAGCAATAACACAATTCCACCTCCTGTTCATGGATTTGCCTTTTGCATGCGAAACAATAATGAAAATGATAATTTAATACAATATCAATTGTTAG
>CBCPNC010000113.1:0-5365 GCA_965120425.1 uncultured Opitutia bacterium | reverse complement strand
ACTTGGGGCGGGCAATTGGAAATTTTATCTACACACCGCGGCTCAAATAATTTCTTTAATCAGCTGATTAATGAAATCAAAGAAAATGGTAACCCTAAACATTTTTCTCATCACAAAGTAACATTAGAAGATGCACTTGAACAAGGATTTTTAAAAAAATTACAGGATAAGTTGCCATTTAATGATCCTAGGAAAGATATGTCAAATGGTGATTATTTTGATTATATAAAATCTGAATGTCCAGATGAAGATTCATTTTTACAGGAATATATGTGTCAACCTAGTGATGATAGGTCAGCATTCTTGTCATATGAATTAATTAGTTCATGTGAATATTCTGCTTCCGATGTATGGGAATGCATCCCTAGTAAATTTCACTTAATAACAGGTGATTGTTTTTTGGGAATAGATGTAGGTAGAGCGCATGATTTAACCGTAATGTGGCTATTAGAAAAACAACAAGATGTATTATATACAAGATATGTAGTGTGTCTAAAAAATGAAACATTTTCGAGGCAGGAACAAATTTTGAGTGAGTTTAAACGCATATCATCATTGCGTAGAATTTGCATAGATTGTACAGGGATAGGGAGACAATTTTATGAAAGAGCGTGTGAAAGCTTTGGAAACAACAGGGTCGAAGGAGTAAATTTTACAAATACTGTTAAAGAACAGTTAGCTTATGCTGTTCGTACAGCATTTGAAGATTGTTCTATGAAAATTCCAAGTGATGATGGTATTCGTGCAGATTTTCGAGCGATTAAGCGCGAAACTACTTTCGCTGGGAAATATTCGTTTTGCTGCAGATCGTGGGAAAAATGGTCATGCTGACCGTTTTTGGGCATTAGCATTAGCTTTACATGCATATTCAGATATAAAAAGCAATAACCTCCCTTTCTTCGAAACTATTGAAAGGGGGTATTTTGCGAGGAAATTTCAGTATTCTAAACTATGAAAACAGTTTCACAGATTTCAGAAATTCGGGTCAAGCATTCTTTGCGAGCACGATTTAATCCAATAAAAACATTAACACCAGATTCGCTATCAACAATGTTGGATGAATTTTCTGCGGGTTATTTAAGATCTGCAGCACTTACATGGGATGCGATAGAACGTCGTGATGACGTGATTTTTGGTGTAGCAATGAAGCGTAAAAAATCAATATCGCGACTAAATTGGGAGGTTTTAACAATTGATGACACAGACATTGCAAAAAGACAGCAAGCAGCTTTGGTATATTTTTATAATAATTTAACAGCAACAAATGCATGTGATTGTAATGAGTGCGGTGGATTTAGTTTGCTTGTTAGACAAATGATGGATGCCATTGGGAAAAAGTATGCTGTCCACGAAATTATATTTAATCTTAATGAAAGTAAAAATAGCACGGACATGCAAATTACTGCTAATTTTCGGTTTGTTCCGTTATGGTTTTTTGAAAATCGTGATGGTAAATTAAAGCTATTATTAAACGAGGGATCGACAGAAGGTGTTGAGCTTGAACCAGGGGCATGGCTTATAACGGTTGGTGATGGACTAATGGAAGCATGTTCTATTGCATATTTATTTAAACATTTGCCATTGCGAGATTGGTTAGTGTACTGCGAACGTAATGGTATGCCAGGAGTGAAAGGTGTGACCGATGCACCTCCGAATTCCCAACAATGGGAATGTGCTCGTGAAGCTGTTGAAGATTTTGGAGCAGAATTTCATGCCCTAATGTCGCGTGGTACTGATATTGAAGCCATTGACTTATCTGCGAGTGGACAGTTGCCATATCCTGCATTAATCGATCGAATGGATCGAGCTATTGCTGCTTTATGGCGTGGTTCGGATCTCGCAACTTTATCGCGTTCAAATGGTACTGGCGCTTCATTATAAGCAGATGAAACGTCTATTTTAGAAGCAGACGATGCAGCAATGATTTCTGAAACGCTTAATGCACAAGTTGATAAATTTGTACTGAAGCATTTATTTGGAGATGAACCAATCAAAGCGTATATTCGGCTAATCCCAAGTATTAGGAAAAACATTAAAGATGAAATTTCCCTGTATCGTGATTTGTATGATATTGGTGTACCTCTTGCATTATCGGATATACGAGAACGCTTCAATCTGCCGATGCCTAAAGAGGAAGATATTTTATTGAGTAAAAACAAAAATTCTGAGGTTAATCATGAATGAGTTAAGGTGGATTAAGCTTGTTGAATTTGGTGAATATCAACATTCCAAAGGGCTACAAATAGTTGATGTTAATTCAGTGGAAGCAATGGTTGAATATTTTCGATCACTACGTGGAAAATTTATGAGAAAGTTTATTGGTTTGCCAATTTATATCGGGCATCCAGATGATCCAGATTATAACGAATTTCGTGATAAAACTGTCTACGGTCGAATCGAAGACATGAAGATAGAAAATAATGCATTATGGATACTATCTCGTTGGACAGAAATGGGAAAGAAAATTTTTAATAATAAATTTTTAAGATATTTATCTCCAAGGTGGATGATGAAACAAATATCTGATAAGGTATTTTCTCCAATACGATTGATATCAATTGGACTTACCAATCATCCAAATTTACGGTATGACAATACAATTGAGCATGCTGGTGAATTATATGAAATAAATAATGACAATAAAATGTTAGAGTTCGTTGATAGTGAAGAAGTTAAAAATGATGCTGTGAATGATTTAGATTCAAATTCTGAGAATTGCGTACAGGATAGTAAGAATTTAAATAACACAAGAGGTATTTCAAGTACGTTGCATACTTCTTCATTAACAGAAGGGATTATTAATAGTCAGTTAGAGTTAACGCGTGGAGATAAGATTTTGAAGCTAGTGTATGAGCATATGGCTTCTTCAAAAGACAGTTACCAAACATCATGGATGGTAATTAAACGGCAAAATCCAAGGTTATTTAAATAATATTTATTAATTTAACCTAACATGGGACATGTTATTATGAAAAAATTAATATTATCAAATATTGCAGAAGGTACTCACGCAGGCAGTATTACGAAGCATGTAGCGAGTGCAATTACACAAAAATATTTATTAGGTAAGTTGCAAAGCAACGATAAAATTACAGTATCTAATTCGACAGATACCCCGATCGGAGTAATTACTGATGAAGCTGCAGAAGCAGATGATATTGTCAATGTCGCATTACTCGGTAGTAATGATACTTTGAAAATGACGGCAGATGGAGAAATTACTGCAGGTGCGATCGTGGTAACATCAGATAGTGGAAAAGTTAAAGAACTTCCTACGCAAAGTGGTACGTATTTACAAGTTGGTATGGCTCTTAATTCGGCAACTAGCGGAGGAATTGTTGAATGTGTAAGCTGCGTACCAGTGCAATTAGTAAGGGCATAAGATAAAAAATATGATTAAATTTAATGGAATTTTATAATATGAGTAATGTAGAAATTTTACCAAAAGACGATGGGTTTCAAGATTGCGGATTAGTGTGTGCTGCTAATGAGGCACGTTTTACAGCTACTAATTATTCGGAACCACTAACAGCATTTACTGTAGGATGGAAAGATTCTGAAAAAATTGAAGAATTATTAAATTTTGTTGCGCCTGTTGTTCCAGTAGCACGTCGTTTTGAGTTCAAAGTCGCTGATAATTCTGAACCATTTTTATCGGAAACCGATGATATTCGATCAATTGGATCAGCATTTAAGCGTGTAGAATTTACGGGAACATCTGTTACATCTAAAACTTATAATAAAGGATTAACAATTCGCGTTGACCACGATGATGTTGCTGGTGATGATTGGCGAGAAAGGTATGTACAATTATTGCTACAAAGGCTATATCGAAATGAGTTGCGACGTGCTATTTCAGCGTTAAGTGGGAATGCATCTTCTGCAGAATATACATGGAGTAAAACTGCTGGAAACCCTAATCCAGATGCTGATATTCGTACTGAACTTGAGGCAGCTACTAATGCAACAGGTGTCCGTCCAAATCGTATAATTTTTGGTGAAGGCGCTTGGGATATTAGATGTGATGCATATGACTTCCAAAATAATGCTGGAGCTAATCGTGCTGCTGGGTTATCTTTAGAAGAATTAGCGCGTAAGTTATTTGTTGATGAGGTACGTGTTATGGGTGCACGGTATCAAGATACTTCATCAAAAACGGCGATCCTTGGAAATGAAATATATGTTTTTTTCACGAAAAATGAAATAATGAAGGATGAACCTGCTAATATTAAGCGGTTTGTGACTCCTATAGATGGAGGAAGTACATTCCGTGTTTATGTTGATGAACACAGTAAATTCAGTGATATTACTGTAGAACATTATAGTAATATAGTAATTACTTCTGCTGCTGGTATTCATAAATTAGCGGTGAAAGCTTCTTAGCATTTGATAATTTTCTTAATTTATTGAAATATTAATAATTAAGAATGTATCGATAATATAAATATAAGCGATTTTAGCTGTTCCAATAGACAACCTTCCAGCTCTCACACAATATACTTGTTGTTATATTGGAACGGCTGTTCAAACGGTAGGTATTTTATGGCATCATGGATAGAAATAAAAGTAACGGATTTGTATGATTATTTAGTTTCATCTCAAGCAGATATTTTAAGAAAACGTATATTAGCAGTTGGGCAGGAAGACCCATTAAAAGACATCATAAGCGATGTTACTGCGCGTATGCGTGCAGAAATTAGTGGTAATGTACGTAATGTATTGAGTCCAAATAAGTTAGAGATTCCAGCAGATTTAAAAAGCACGGCGTGTTATTTAATATTAGAATGTGCGCAAAGTAGAATCCCTGCTTTAAAGTTAACAGATGACCAAATTAGAGACTAGCAGATGATGCTAGGGAATATTTGAAACGTATTTCATTGGGAGAAATTCCAGTTTCAGTACCAGATGGCATGGAAAATCTCGACAGATTTAATCCAAATAAAGGTATTGAAGTAGCTACGTGTCGTGAACGCATAGCTAAAGGAATTAATTTAAGAGGATTTTAATATGATTCACGATGGAATTTTAGAAAAATTTCAAATCAGTTTGGAAAAATATTTAAGTGGACTTAATGATTTTCGTTCGATTACTATTTTAAATTATAAACAGAGCGACCTTAATTCAATCATAAAAAATTCATTAAGTGAAGGGTTAGGAATATCTATTGCAATTTTACCACCTAAACCTGTGGAAATAATTCCAAATGTGCCTGGGCCAGTGTTTAAGATGATAACTTGCGAAATCAAGGTCATTGAAAATTTAGCAATGAATGAAACATCTTATAGTGCAATGTATATAGCTGAGAAACTTATGGAGCATTTACATCTTTGGCATCCGCAAATTAACGATTGGAATGAAAAATTAA
>CBCPNC010000112.1:0-7852 GCA_965120425.1 uncultured Opitutia bacterium | reverse complement strand
TGTCCAAAATTCTACACGTTCGAGTTTATATTTTGTTTTACTTAATCTAGTTCTATCTAAAAGATTACACTTTTCTGCTATATCAATTAATCTAATATCTGCACTGCTATGATTTAATAATAATCGGTATTCTGCCCTGCTTGTAAACATCCTATATGGTTCAAATGTTCCCTTTGTGACTAAATCATCAACCAAAACACCAATATAAGAATTATATCGCGTTAACGTTATTTGATCCAAACCTAGAGTTTTACGAGCAGCATTTATTCCAGCTAATACTCCTTGTCCAGCAGCTTCTTCATATCCTGAAGTACCATTTATTTGACCGGCACAAAATAAATTTTGAATTATTTTTGACTCTAAAGTAGAGTATATTTGTGTTGGCGGCGCATAATCATACTCAACGGCATATGCAGGTCGCATGATTTTAGCATGTGCTAGTGATGGCACACTATGAATAATTTCTTCTTGAATATTAAAAGGGAAACTTGTCGAAAGACCATTTATATACCATTCCCCAGTACTATTTCCTTCGGGTTCTAAAAACAACCTGTGCTGATCTTTGTCAGCAAAACGAACATACTTATCTTCAATACTTGGACAATATCGTGGCCCTATACCTGTAATTTCTTTAGAGTATAGAGGAGATTTATCAATATTTTTTAAAATAATTTCTTTAGTTTTGGAATTTGTATGATCTATCCAACACGCATGCTGCAAATTGACTAGATTTAGTTTTTTATTTGTAATAGCACTGAACAAATAGGAACTTACTGGTAACTTAAAGTCATCTGAACGCGATTCATAAAAACCAAATAAACATGGATTTAAATCTCCAATTTGTTTTTCACACTTTGAAAAATCTATAGAAGATCCTAATATCCTTGCCGGAGTACCTGTTTTCATGCGACCCAATTTAATTCCATACTTTTCAAGATTACTAGATAACGATTTTGAAGAAAAATCCCCTAATCGCCCACCAACAATTTTAGAGGTTCCTATATGCATCAACCCACGAAGAAATGTGCCATTCGTCAATATTACTGTTTTTGAAAAAAAATTAATTCCGACATCTGTTTTAACACCGACAACGGTATCATCATTGATAACTAAATCTTCTACTATTGCTTGAAATAAATTTAAATTTGGAGAAAAGTTTTCCAATATATACTTCATTCGTTCACTATATTTTTGTTTATCACATTGTGCTCGGGGTCCTTGCACAGCAGCCCCTTTAGAAGCATTTAACATACGAAATTGGATAGAAGTTGCATCAGCATTCATTGCCATTTGTCCACCAAGAGCATCAACCTCACGAACGATATTACCTTTTGCGACGCCACCAATTGATGGATTACAACTCATTTTAGCAATTGTATCTAAGTTTCCAGTCAACAATAAAGTTTTACATCCAATTTTAGCAGCAATAGCAGCAGCCTCACAACCTGCATGCCCTGCGCCAACAACAATAACATCAAAAGTATTAATAGAACTCATCTTTCTATTAATCTCTGAATATTTATTAAAAAATGCGAGAGAAATTCTCGCCTTTAACAAGAAATATATTTTTTAATTCCATTCTATCACTAAGTTTTTAAGCGAAACATTTGTACTTATTATTTTATCAGAAATTTATCTTATCAGAAATTTTAATTCCCCCTAAAACCTTTAAGGCACGAGCATGACCATTTGTTGCATAAATTGCTGGTCCTTTACTGAGAGCCTCAACAAATCTTTTTAGGTCCCATTCCTCACTTTGATTAGTCTTACACTCTCCTTCTCTTGTGCATAAATAAGCCACTGGCTGACACCCCTGTTGCGTAATTATAGCGATATCAGTATTTAAAAATTCAGAAATTGCTGCCATTTCTTGAGGTTTAATATTTGCTGCCCCTAAATCAACATTCTTTCTAATCTTGTTTTTTCTGTCATCTGTGTTTTTTTTGGCAATTTGTTTACGCAAACCTGGAATAATAATATTTCTAACCTCGCTAAAGCTATTTTTAACTTTTTTAGCACTATATTTAGAAACTAATGTTGACCATAACATACAATTCCCATCTCTTGGTGTGTCTATTACTTCAATATCACCATTATTTATTGTAAATCCTAATCCCGGAATGGCTGCTTTAACTTGATCAGAAGTAGAGTCATTTTTTTCAAATCTAGCTTCACCGTGGAAAAACGCCGCTATTTTCATTGCCAAATCGGCAAAAAAATTTCTGATCTTTGCCCCAAATGTATCATGTGACATTTTTAGTGGACCGTCTGTCAAAGTATTACAAATTTTTCCATCAAATTCAATCTCACCAATCTTTCCAACACTTTCTTCTTGTACTCCTGGCATATTTCCCTTTTGTACAGGTTTTCTCACTTCATTTAAATTTAATGGAACATCTTGACTTGTTTCTAGGCTATATTTATATATAACTGTTCCATTCGTATCCTTTGCGACAACACCACCTTCATCTTCTGTAATTGTAACTTCTTCTACGCACCCTTGTCTATTTTGCAGCGCTTTACTAAAACTTTTAAGAACAATTTCGTATTTATTAAAAAATATATCTTGAGGATCTTTCATTACCTCCCCTGTCTTACAATCAATCCTGAATCGTTTTGTATCTCCATTAGGCAATGTAACTAACCAATCTCCAGATATATTATTATCATAAGAATCTATTGCTTTGAAAGCATAGACATTTGTATTACCATTTGCACTATTGACTTCAGATTTATTCCCCATACGAATTTTATATAAAAAAAGTTACATTTCTGCTACCTAAGGACATTAATCCTTAAAAGGGAAAGTGTAACTTTTCTTTTTAAAGAATCAAGATAAATCAGTTATTACTTGAAAATGTAATATTTTTTTTAAGCATTCATCTACATGAATAAAGATGATGAAGTAAACCTAATGGATAAAATAATTTCTCTCTGCAAACGCAGGGGGTTTATTTTTCAATCGTCTGATATATATGGTGGGTTAAACGGTTTTTTTGATTATGGGCCTTTGGGTTGTCAGCTAAAAAAAAACATCAAGGATTCATGGTGGCATAATATAGTTCAATGTCGCGACAATATCGTGGGTATCGATTGTTCAGTAATTTCTCACCCAAACATATGGCGCGCTTCTGGACATATTGATGGGTTTTCTGACCCAATGGTAGACTGCAAAGAATCTAAAATGCGATACCGCGCCGATCAATTATTTTTTGCACCAATCTCAATCAAAAATGAAAAAATCGGATACGTATCCGTAATTGAATCTAAGGATATGCAGGAAATCGCTGAAAATAAAGCAGAACATATTAAACGTAAGCTCGGGTTACAAGGCAAATTAGACAAAATTTTACTTAAACCATACACTGAAGCAAATGTAGACGAATATGAATTAATTCCATCTCCCGCAACAGATAAACCAGGATCATTAACTCCACCAAGAAATTTTAATTTAATGTTTACTACACATATCGGAGCACTAAATGACGCTTCAACTGAAGCATATCTACGCCCAGAAACAGCACAAGGAATATTTACAAATTTTAAAAACATCATTGACAGCACACGTGTAAAAATTCCATTTGGAATTGCTCAAATAGGAAAGTCATTTAGAAATGAAATAACTCCACGAAATTTTATTTTTCGATCACGTGAATTTGAACAAATGGAACTTGAATTTTTTATAGATGACAGTGAAAATTCTTGGCAACATTGGCATAAATACTGGATAAATGAGCGTTTAAACTGGCATAAAAGCATTGGCATACCAGATGATATGTTAAAACTGGATGTACATAGACAAGAAAAATTAGCGCATTACGCTAAGGCATGCACAGATATTACTTTTCAATATCCTTTTGGGACACAAGAGCTTGAAGGAATTGCTGCTCGTGGAAATTTTGACTTAACACAGCATCAATTGTTTAGCGGACAACAAATAGAATATTTCGATGAGAGAACAAAACGTAAATATATTCCACATGTAATTGAACCATCAGTGGGTGTAGATCGTACATTGCTAGCCGTTCTTTGTTCAGGGTATTGTGAAGATGAAATTAACAACGAAAAACGAATAGTTTTAAAACTCTCACCAAAAATTGCCCCCATTAAAATCGCTGTTTTACCAATCGTAAAAAATCGAGAAGAAATTGTTCAAAAAGCACAACAAATTTATAAAAAACTACAAAATCAATACTGTACTTTTTACGATGAAACTGGGGCCATTGGGAAAAGATATCGACGAATGGATGAAATTGGAACTCCATTTTGCCTGACTGTTGATTTTGAGTCAATACAAAATAACACTTTCACAATACGAGATCGAGATTCTACACAACAAGTACGCTTACATGAAAATGAAATAACAAGTTTTTTGTCTGAAAAAATAGATTAATAAAATTTATCTTGAAACTTCTTTTTAAATTAAATATCATTGCTCTTCATTGAGCAAATGAGTTCTTATGACCTGGGAAGAAGTAATTGATATTTTATCAGAATTTTTGTTAATAGAAAATTGGCAAAAAGAAAATGATGCATACGCTTTCATAGTTGATGATCAACTCGAAATAAGAATCATGTGTTTAGACAAAGATTCTATAATTTTCCAAGGACAAATAGGTGAACCTTTACCACAATCAGGAAATGGAGCAGAAGCTAGATTAAAGCTAATTCTTCAATGGAATTTCGCAAGAATAGAAGATAATAATGACGTCCTATCAATTGATCAAAATACTAGAAAAATTGCAGTTACAAGAAAATTAACACTAAAGCACTTAAATTTAAACTCTTTGCTTGAAAATATTGAATCATTTGTAGTGAATGTTGGCTTTTGGTTTTCAGCAATAGAAAAAAAATCTATAGCTTCGAATTTATCTCCTTTATTAAACAATTTGCATATAAGATGAATAATATTACAAAATATACATCATTTCTGTTATACCTAGTATGTTGTACTTTTGCACTTGCAGCAACTGACGATATAGAAGTAACTAAAAGTATACCATTTACTAATTCCTACTACTATCACTTTTCTAAAGACCAACAAATGAGTGCATTGATAAAAGATTTTTGTTCTATGCAAAACATAAGTGTTGTGGTCAGCCCAACGATAACAGATGTTGTTAATGGTAGATTCAATAAGATGGATCCTTCGGAATTTTGGCACTACATTACACAAGCTTATGGCTTATCGTGGTTCTACGACGGGAAAATTCTTTACGTTTACAAAAGTAGCGAGTTGCAAACTCAAATATTTAAAATGGATGAAGGCGGAATTTTAACAATGTCAAATATCATCAAAAATCTTGGATTTAGCAGCTCTGATTTTTCATTTCGTTCCGTCCCAAGTGCCAACATTTTAATCGTAACTGCCCCGCCAAAATATCTAGAAACTATAAACGATTTATCCGTAAAATTTGTTGCAGAAAAAATATCAGATACTACCATTGTTAAAACTTTTCCATTAAAGTATGCTTGGGCGTATGATATGAGTTTTACATATAAAGATGGATCTATTACTGTCCCTGGTGTTTCTACATTACTACAAAATATCGTAACCGGAAATCAATCGCCATACTCGACATCTGGAATGGACGTGAATTTGGATAGTAGAGCTGCATCTAAACGTGATAAAATACAAAGTTTAGTTTCACAGGCCCAAAACAATCCATTTCAGCAAAATCAAAGCTCGAACACATCTAAGGATTCCAAAAATTCTTCCAATAACAATTCTAGTGAAGATTCTCCAAAACCAACCACAACTAGCTCGTTACCTGGGTTTATTACATGTGATCAACGCTTAAACGCTGTAATTATACGTGATAGATATGAAAATATGCAATTTTATGAAGATATTATTAAGCAGCTTGATGTCCCTTGTGAGGTTATAAAAATAGATGTAGCTATCGTTGATATCGACAAAAGCAAAGGTAACGATGTTGGTCTAGTTGGCTTAGGTGCAAGCAACAATAAAAACATACTAAATATCGGGGTTAGTTCCGGATTTGAAGATGTAATGGATGCAAACAAAGTATCTCAGAATGCTAATGTTTATGGCTCAATGAAAGGTGTAGTTAAGGGGTACTCTATATTTTCACATTTGCAAGCTATGGAAGAACATGGTGATGCCAAAACAATCGCTAAACCATCTGTCTTAACATTAGATAATGTTGGAGCAATCATTGAAAAGGGCCAAACAATGTATTCAAAAGTTAGTGGAACATATAGTGAAGGATTGTATGATATCTCAGCTTCCACAACCCTACAAGTTGTACCCCATATAATACCAAATGATGTAAATAAAGAAAACAAGCGCAAATTAAAAATGTTTGTAAACATTAAGGATGATTCTTTATCTGGCACTACACAATCAGATGCTACTCCTAACTGCGACAGCAATTCTATAAATACACAAGCAGTCTTATATGAAGATCAGTGTTTATTAATAGGTGGTTATTTTAAAGATAATCATACTAAAACAGCTAGTGGGGTACCTTTTTTACAAAGAATACCGTTAATAGGAAATGCATTTAAGCGTACTAACAATACCAGTCAAGTTGTAGAAAGAATATATGTCATTTCTCCAAGTGTTGTAAACTTAGAAACCCAAGATATTAAATATGGTGGTTTTGTTAATGGTGGAGATTTAGAAAACAAAGGTTATGCAATATTTAAAGGGAAAAATAAATCGCAAAAGAAATCAAAATTAAGACACTAAGATGCGTCGTACTTCTAAGAAAAATAAAAAATTAAAACAATTCTTACATTTTATCTTGAGAAAATAAAGCTATTATATTGAAATGCTGATAGTACAGCATTATGGAAAGTGATACAGTAAACGGAAGCGACGTTTTAACAGTTAGAATGTCAAAGCTCTTAACAATGAAAAGCATAGGAAGCAACCCATATGCCAATAACTGTGAACAAAAACAAACATCAAAACAAGCAATTAATTTGTTTATTGAAGGATCTCAGGAACAAGAAGAAGTGTCCGTTGCTGGCCGTATTGTAGTTTTCCGTAACATGGGGAAAGCAAGTTTTATAAAACTACTTGACCGAGATGGCCAAATACAGGTATACGTTGCAAAAAATGTCGTTGGAGATGAACAATATTCAGAATTTATAAAATTTGATATTGGGGATATAGTTGGTGTTACAGGAAAATTATTCAAAACTACAACTGGAGAAATTACAATTCGAGCAAGTTCAATTATTTTAGTTTCAAAATCTCTGCGACCTTTACCAGACAAATGGCACGGCTTAACCGATTTTGACCAAGTATACCGTCAAAGATATCTTGATTTAATTGTTAATAAAGAATCCCGCACGCGCGCAAAACAACGCTGCCAAATAATAAAAGAAATAAGGCAATTCCTTTGGGAACATGAATTTGAAGAAGTAGAAACTCCAATTTTACAAATGGTGGCTGGAGGAGCAGCAGCTAGACCATTTGTTACACATATAAATGCACTTGATCAAGAATGTTATTTACGTATCGCCCATGAATTATTTTTAAAACGTATGTTAATTGCTGGTTTTGATAGAGTATTTGAACTTGGCCGTGTATTTCGAAATGAAGGATTATCTCGTAAACATAGCCCTGAATTCACAATGATTGAAATCTATCAAGCTTATACTGATTATCGCGGCATGATGAAATTAATATATGATATTATTCAGCATCTATGTTTAAAAATATTAAAAACAAATATAATTAAACGTCCAGATGGAACAGAAATCAATCTTTTTGGTGAATGGCCAATAAAAACGTATTCTGAATTAATAATTGAAGCTACGAATAATCCAAATTGGTTTGAAATTGCCAAAGAAGAAAAATTAGAGTTTTGTCGAAAAG
>CBCPNC010000111.1:0-3183 GCA_965120425.1 uncultured Opitutia bacterium | reverse complement strand
AATGTTAGCTACAACGTTTACCGCATCACAAGGATTATTATTAATGATCCCTAATATGTATAAAATTGCTGGGGAATTACTGCCATTTGTTATGCATGTTACCGCTCGTAGCATAGCAACACATGCTTTATCTATTTTTGGTGATCATTCAGATGTAATGGCTTGTAGACAAACCGGATTTGCTATGTTAGTTTCTAATTCTGTGCAAGAAGCACAAGATATGGCATGTATTGCGCACGCTGTTACATTAGAAGCACGTGTTCCATTTATTCATTTTTTTGATGGGTTTCGAACTTCTCATGAAATTAATTGTTTTAAAAGGGTAGGGGACGATGTATTAAAGTCTATGATAGATAGCCAATTTATTATTAAACAATATAAACGTGGATTATCTCCAGACAATCCTGACATACGTGGGACAGCTCAAAATCCAGATGTATATTTTCAAGGAAGAGAACGAGCGAATTTGTTTTATAAAAACGCTATTCAAATTGTTGAAAAATATATGCAACGATTTAAAAATCTTACAGGAAGAGAATATAAATTATTTGAATATATTGGAGCAGAAGATGCTGATCGTGTAGTAATTGCTATGGGTTCGGCATGTGAAACTATTGAGGAGACTACTAAGTATTTAAACAAGCAAGGGAATAAACTTGGACTTATTAAAGTTCATCTTTATCGCCCATTTTCAGTAGAACATTTAATAAATGTTCTCCCTAAAAGCGTTAAATCAATTGCTGTGTTAGATCGAACAAAAGAACCTGGAGCAATCGGAGAACCATTATTTTTAGATATTGTAGCTGCGCTGGAAGAAAAATGGGATAATAAGGATGTACGAATCATAGGTGGAAGATATGGACTGGGTTCAAAAGAATTTTCCCCCGCTATGGTAAAAGCGATTTTTGATGAACTTGCTAAAGAAAGTCCTAAAAAACATTTCACCATTGGAATAAATGATGATTTAACTTATACATCTTTATCTTATAATAAAGAAGTTACCTTGGAATCAAATGACAAGTTTGAAGCAATCTTTTTTGGCCTTGGGTCAGATGGAACCGTTGGGGCAAATAAAAATACTATTAAAATAATAGGATCTGAAACCGATAATTTTGCTCAAGCTTATTTTGTATACGATTCTAAAAAATCGGGAGCAATGACAGTTTCGCATTTGCGATTTGGTAATAATCCAATTCGTGCACCATATTTAATCACACATGCTGATTTTGTGGCATGCCATCAATTTTCATTTATTGAAACCTTAAATATAGTGCAATATACCAAACAAGATGGTATCTTTCTATTAAATTCTGTATATGGAGTTGACAGTATTTGGGAGCATTTACCTATTGAAGTTCAGCAACAAATAATAGATAAAAATCTTTCTTTTTATTTAATTGATGCTTATGATGTTGCACGCAAATCAGGGATAGGGGGGCGCATCAATACAATTATGCAGACATGTTTTTTTGCAATTTCTGGAATACTGCCTAAAGAAGAAGCAATTGATAAAATAAAATCAGCAATAAAGAAAACTTATGGAAAAAAAGGAGAAGACGTTGTTAATAAAAACTTTGTCGCTGTAGATGCTACATTAGCACATCTTCGCAAAGTACCAGTTAAAGAACTTTCGCAAAAGAAACGTTTATATGATCATTTAATAAATGAAAGTGCACCTGATTTTGTAAAAAATGTTACTATACAAATGTTATTTAACAATGGGGATTTGCTACCTGTTAGTGCATTTCCAATTGGTGGAGTTTGGCCAAGTGCAACTTCTCAATATGAAAAACGTAACGTTGCATCTGAAATCCCAGAATGGACACCAGAAATTTGTATTCAATGTAACAAATGTGTATCAATATGTCCACATGCCGCTATTCGCTCTAAATATTATGATTCTTCCAAGATAAATGATGCTCCAGAAGCATTTAAATTTACCGATTTTCGTTCTCGTGAAGTGAGTAATGCTAAGTTTAGCATTCAGGTATCACCTGAAGATTGTACAGGTTGTGGTTTGTGTGCAGAAATATGTCCAGCGAAGGATAAAGTCAATCCATCTAAAAAAGCACTCAATCTCAAACCAAAACAAAATATATTCGAGGAAAGCAAAATTAATTATGAATTTTTCGAAAAAATCCCATATGTTGACCCCGTTAGTTTAGGGAGAGATTTCAAAAGTGTACAATTTAGACAACCATTATTTGAATTTTCTGGTGCATGTGCAGGATGTGGAGAAGCACCTTACGTTAGGTTGGTGACTCAACTTTTTGGAGATCGAACAATAATAGCAAATGCTACTGGTTGTTCATCAATTTATGGCGGAAATTTACCAACTACTCCATATTGTACAAATTCTGACGGACGTGGACCAGCATGGGCAAATTCTCTTTTTGAAGATAACGCAGAATTTGGATTGGGATTAAAATTGTCTATAGATAAACGAAAAGAAATTGCTGTAGATCTTTTGAAGAAAAAGTCTGAAATATTAGGTTCAGAGATTACAGCAAATTTGTTAGAAGATATAGCAAATGAATCCGAAAAATTAAAAAAAAGAAAATATGTAAATATTTTAAAACAAAAATTATCTGTCTATGATGATGCTGAAAGTAAATTATTGTATGCATTAGCTGACTTTTTAGTAGATAAGAGCTTGTGGATTATTGGCGGTGATGGATGGGCTTATGATATTGGTTACGGAGGACTAGACCATGTTTTAGCAAGTAATTATAATGTCAATGTTTTAGTTTTAGATACTGAAGTTTATTCTAATACTGGTGGACAGCAATCAAAATCTACCCCAATGGGAGCAGTTGCAAAATTTGCTTCCAAGGGAAAATCACAAACAAAAAAAGATTTGGCAGGATTAGCTATGAGTTACGGCTATATTTATGTAGCAACTATTGCTTTAGGCGCTAAAGATACTCATACCGTACAGACATTGATTGAAGCAGAAGCATACGATGGCCCTTCTTTAATTATTGCATATTCTGCTTGTATAGCTCATGGATACAATCTAAGAGAAAGTTTGAATCAACAAAAGAAAGCAGTAGATAGTGGATACTGGCCACTATATCGATTTAATCCTAGTAACTATGGCACTAATAAGCCAGTATTTTCACTAGATTCATCTTCAGAGCCTAAATTACCACTCATTGAATATATGAAAGGAGAAAATCGATT
>CBCPNC010000110.1:0-4862 GCA_965120425.1 uncultured Opitutia bacterium | reverse complement strand
TCATCAAAAACCACATTCCAACAAATAACAAAAGATATATTAATAATGTTTGTATTCCAATACCTGCAGATCCTGCAGTACCTTGTTCAGATGAAAAAAATAAATAAGACATATATAAGAGTGCTAAATAAATAAAGCGTCACACCCTCGCAAGTAAATTTCACATAAATTCTATGTAAAAAAAGCTAACCTCAACGAAGAAATATTGACAAATAATTTACAGAATATACATTTCGTCAAACCAGAGGAAAAAATATGGATGTAACACAAGCAATCAATATTCACAATTATGTTTCCAGTCTCAGAAACTCATCAGCATCTACAAAAAGAGAATTTGCTGTTAAGGAAGAAGAAATATCAGAAATTGCTCTTAAATCAACAACTGCCTCAGAAGAAGTAAAGAATATATGGAATATTGTCCAAGTTAGCGCTTCCCTTGTAGAGCAAATTAGCCGTCTTTGTTGTAGTTGTAGATTGTCAGATCGTATAGCTTCTAACTTAACGGAACTAAATAATCTAAAAAATAATCTTTTAAATAAATTAAATGATCTAAATTTTATTCTAGGTATCGAAAATTCGGAAAATTCATTAATTTCACTAGCTCAAACGATACAAGGAAAAATTGAAGCCATACAAACTACAGATTTCCCCGAATGTTTAGATATTATAGTGGAAACTTGCCAAGATCTTTTGTCTGTTCCTGAAATTGATAATTATGAATTACAAAGTCAAATTAAAGACACTGCATCTCAAGTATTAACAATTACTCAGTCAATTGCCCAAATAATGCACACTGTAGATGTCTTAGCAGAAACTATTGCTTAGCTTTTTTTACAAAAAAACACACAATTTTATTTTACTACACATTTTTCTAAAATTGGATTCTCTTGATTTAAATTTAAACCATCTTCTGTTTTAAAATGCTCAATAAAATTAAAAACATTTTCAGCAAACATATTAGAGGCGTCACGAGCAACGTACTGTTCAGCTTCATCTATACCCCATATTTTAACATAACCACTATACTGTACAATCTTATTTGAAACTGAACCTTCAATATTACCACCCACGCTGGTAGCCATATCAACAAACAATGTTTCAGTATTAATACAATCAAGCATCTCACTATCTATTAATAACGGTGCTTTTCGCCCAAATACTTTAGCAGTTGTCAAAACAATATCTGTATTCTTACAAGCACTGATCATACCTTGTTTTTGTTTAGCAATTTGTTCATGAGTTAACTCACTCGCGTACCCACTTTCACGTTTTTCAACTTTCCCTAGATCAATTTTCAAAAATTTTGCACCTAATGATCTTACTTGTTCAGCAACTTCAGGGCGAGTATCGAAAGCCTCAACACTGGCACCAAGCCTCTTAGCTGTAGCAATTGCTTGCAAACCAGCTACTCCTGCACCAATGATAAATACTTTTATTGGCGAAATTGTTCCAGCAGCTGTTATCATCATAGGTACTACGCGATTAATGTGTGCAAATGACTGAATTATCGCAGAATATCCAGCTAAACTAGATTGTGAAGATAAAACATCCATCTTTTGCGCTAAACTAATACGAGGAATCATTTCAAAACTAACTACTTGTACCCCGTTATTTTTAAACATCTCAATTGCTACCTTATCATTAAAAACATCAAGTAAACTTAGATGCTTCGTTCCTGAACGAAGTAAACTGATATCACTGTCAGGCAGCCTTTTAACTCCAACAACAATATCTGCAAGTTTCAAACCTTCTTCTCTACTATCTAAAATTTGTGCACCAGATACACTGTAAAGTTCATCTTTAAAGCCACTTAAATAACCAGCTTCTTTTTCTACATAGACTTGAAATCCTAAATTAATTATTCTTCTTACAACATCTGGTGTTGTAGCAACACGATTTTCATTAAATGATACTTCCTTCGGAAAGAAAATTTTTTGCATATTTATATCAAATAACTGCTACACAATCGCTTTCAATACTTAAAAGGTAATTTATTCAAATTTTACACTCCCCTGTACGTAAATTTTAGTTGATTGCTTTTTACTGTTTTATAAAAAAGTGTCATATTATGGAATTTGAAGCAGTAATTGGGCTAGAGGTACATGTACAAATAAAAACACAATCAAAGATGTTTTCTGCTTGTAAATATTCTTATGGACAAGAACCAAACACACTAACTGATCCTGTTGTACTTGCCCTACCAGGCACACTACCTGTGATAAATAAATTTGCAGTTAAACAAGCAATTAAGGCAGGCTTTATTTTTAATTGTCAAATTGCTGACATAAGCAAGTGGGATCGCAAAAATTATTTTTATCCTGATTGTCCAAAAAATTATCAAATTTCCCAAAATGATCAGCCTCTTTGTAAAAATGGTTACGTTGAAATTGAGCTAGAAGGCCCTTCCAGAAATATAATGGGAGAGCATAAGAAAATAAGACTCAACCGCATACATTTAGAAGAAGATGTTGGTAAGTTGACACATTATGAACAACATTCAGTCATTAATTACAATCGTGCAGGGGTTCCACTGATTGAAATAGTATCTGAACCTGATATGCACTCTGCAGAGGAGGCATTTGCATACTTAAATTCACTTCGTATGCACTTGACTTATGCCGATATTTCTGACTGCGACATGGAAAAAGGTCAAATGCGCTGTGATGCCAATATAAGCATACGTCCAGTCGGTCAAACAGAATTAGGAACTAAAGTAGAACTGAAAAACTTAAACTCTATTTCTGGAGTAAAACACGGAATAGAATATGAAATAAAACGTCAAAAAGCGATCCTTGAACAAGGTGGAAAGATTCATCAAGACACAATGAGATGGGATGCTGAATCAGGCATAACAACGGTAATGAGAAATAAGGAAACTGCCTACGATTATCGATATTTTACAGATCCAGATTTAATGCCAATAAAGATACCTGAAGAAACTAAGCAAGCAATAAAAAACACCATCCCTGAGTTACCATTTGCCAAGCAGGAGCGATTTTCTTCAGAATATCACTTACCTTACACTATCACTTCAGTATTATGTCCAAATAAAAAGCTCAGTGATTATTTTGAAGCAACAGTAAATATTTACAATGATGCAAAAACAATCGCAAATTTTATAATTAATGATCTTTTACGTGAAGCAGGATCCGATACATGGGAAGTAGCAGTACAAAAGATTTCACCACAAAATTTAGCAGAATTAGTTAAACTAATCAATGATGGTATAATCTCGAAACAAATAGCTAAAGAAGTATTCATTGAAATGTACAGAACTAGTCAAACTGCTAGTTTGCTTGTCACAAAACTTAGACTAAATAATAGTGCGAATGAAGATGAATTACGTACAATATGTGAAAATACTATCACTAACAACCCTAAAACAGTAAACGAATTTTTATCAGGGAAAGAACCAGCAATTAATGCCTTAAAAGGACAAGTTATGAAAGCAACATCTGGCAAAGCTAATCCACAAGTGATCGATAAAATACTACGTGAACTTCTGCAGAAATAAACAACCT
Organism: uncultured Opitutia bacterium; assembly: GCA_965120425.1. GTDB lineage: Bacteria > Verrucomicrobiota > Verrucomicrobiia > Opitutales > JAIRKQ01 > JAIDVZ01. The sequence continues at coordinate 1,341 of CBCPNC010000110.1, read as the reverse complement.
ACTGTTTTACTAAGAGACTTTTATCTCTATAAAAAATCTTTTGATAAACACAGTGTATTTTTGATATAAAAAAAGCTGTTCCGTAAAAGAACAGCTCTTTATATTACTTAAATTTATTTATTAATCTTATTACGGACCTCAGAACAAATGCTATTAAATGTCCCATACAGGGCCATCGCTCCACCATTATCTAAAACAGAAACCAAACTATTGCGTATATCTTGGGCATTATTTACTGGTAAGTTGGCTGAACAAAAATCACCTAAAAAGCCACGGATTTGTACTAAACTTTCCTGTGATTCGGATTGTGAAATAAACACATTGCGAAACAAAATTTTTAACTCCTTTTCAAAATCCAAGAATGAATCAAAAGAATTTTGAGCAACTTTTCCTAAAACTTCCCGTAAAACTTTTTTAACTTTAAAAGCTTCACTTGAAACATCCATTACCCCTACTAATTGGTTCTTCTTACTAACTTTTCTTGCACCTAAAGGAACAAATTTATGCCCTGGTAGACAATTTTCTAATGAACGCGAGAAAATATTGAAGTGTTCCTCATTATTAAACACCTCATTATTCCCTATATTTAAAATATTACCTTCCTTAAAACAGTTTACATAGCTATTGCTGTTAATCCCCGCCGAATTAATAGTATTTATTAAGTTTTGATTCATATTAACTATGCAAGTTGCTAAGAGCACTAACCAAAAAAATCAAGCTTTTTTTTGAAAAATTTTTAACTAAAAACATTGTCCGATAATTCAAAATTTGCAAAAACATTTTTCACATCTTCGATATCTTCTAATTTTTCTATTGTACGTAAAATTTTATCAGCAGTTTCTTGATCAGTTACCTCAACTAAAGTATTAGGAATATAAACTAAATCTGACGACTGTACAGCAATACCTGCTTTATTTAAAGCTTCAGATAAATTGTAATAATCTGCTATAGAACACAAAACTTCGTAACATTCTTCATCATCCGACTTTACGTCTTCTGCACCAGCATTTAAAGCTAGTTCTAATAAAGCATCTTCTTCAATCACTTTTTTATCAATAAAAAATTGCCCCTTTCTTTGGAAATTGAACATTAATGCACCTGGTGTTGCTAAATTACCACCACACTTCGTTAATGTACTTCTAACTTCACTTGCTGTACGATTTTTATTATCTGTAGTAACTTCAATAACTAATCCTACTCCACCGGCAATATAACCTTCATAAAGTAATTCTTCAATAGAATATCCAGGAACTTCACCAGTACCTTTTTGAATCGCTTTTTTTATATTATCTGCTGGCATATTAGCAGCTTTAGCTTTCTGTATAACGGTACGTAATCTCG
>CBCPNC010000109.1:0-16065 GCA_965120425.1 uncultured Opitutia bacterium | reverse complement strand
AAAAATATTAAATTAAATAATATACCTGAAGGAACTATTATTGTTGAACGTTGTGCAATATAACTAAAGACGGCAGAGATGTCGACTTAATGATCGATACAGAAAATCCAGGCAGTTCCTGTATCACAGAAGTTTCCGCTGAAAAAAGTGTAAAGAATGATACAAATATTGGTGTGCCATCTATAACATTGGAAGATATATTCAACAAATATGATATCAATCACTGTAAATTATTGAAAATGGACTGTGAAGGGTCAGAATACGAAATTCTGTACAATACTAGTCCAGAAATTTTAAGCAGATGCGAAAATTTACGAGCTGAATTTCATACATCTAAAGCTATAGAAAAACAATTTGGCTCTGTTAAAAAATTACTAACTTTCATAAAAAAGTACATTTTAAATGTAAAAATTACTAAAGCTCAAATTATTTAAATAGTTCTTAAAAAAAATATTTTGGAAAATCTTAACTTAATAGTTTGTAAAAATATTTACAGCAATATTGAAGATTTTTTGCGATAAAATCTATTTCTTCTTTGGTATTGTACGGAGCTAATGAAATTCGTGCAGTACCACTTGTTTTTAAAATGCGCATCAACGGCTGAGCACAATGATTACCAGCACGTATAGCAATTCCTCGCCTTGCTAATACAGTAGATACATCATGCGCATGTATATTTTTTATATTAAAAGAAAATACACCACTATTTCCAGACCCATAAAGTATAATATTAGGAATAAGTTGTAATTTGTTACGAGTGTATTCTATTAACTTTTTAAAATAATCCTTAGTCGCTGAACAATCTACACTTTGTATAAATTTTATAGTTTCTCCAAAACCAACAATAGAAGCGATATTAGTACTACCCGCTTCAAATCGTTCTGGAGGAAGTTTATATAATGGAACATCTTCAAAACTTACGCGCTCAACCATCCTACCTCCTACCCTATACGGCGGCATTTCTTTCAGTAAATCATATTTACCAAATACAAAACCACTGCCACTTGGTCCAAAACATTTATGCCCAGAAGTAACAAAAAAATCGCAGTCAATTTCTTTTAAATTTATATTCCCATGTAACAACGAAGCAGCCCCATCAACCACAATATTCGCTCCATTATTATGAGCAATATTAGACAATAATTTTATATCATTTATGTTACCTAATACATTGCTGCTTTGCTGAATAACAACTAATTTAGTATTTTTATTAAAAAGAGTCTTATATTTATCTATATCAATTTCAAAATACCTACCCGTTAATGGTATCCATCTTACTTTTGCGCCAATTACTTTAGCAATCCGCATCCAAGGTAAACAAGAAGAGTGGTGCTCTGCAGAACCTATTATTATTTCATCATGTTTTGATAAAAAAGCTTGTGAATATGAACTCGCTAGCAAATTCATTCCTTCTGTTGCACCAGAAGTAAAAATTATTTCTTTTTCATCAACATTGCAAAAGCCAGCAATCAACTTCCGTACATCATTATACGTACTACTGACATACTCAGACAAATCGTACATGCTATAATCGACATTAGCATAATGATTTTTGTAAAAATCAGAAATTTTTTCAATTACCCTACTTGGCTTATGTGTAGTCGAAGCATTATCAACGTAAGTTAATGAAGTACTTTTGTTTATCAAAAGTGGGAATTCTTTACGGAACCCATAAACATCAAACATATTACGAGTAAAAAAAATTATCCCTTTATTTCACGATGCAGTGTATGTCTTCTAAGAAATTTATTATACTTCATCTTTTCTACACGTTCTGTCTGTACCTTTTTGTTGCGCGTAGACATGTATCGTGATGCTGGTTTACCTTCCGCTTTAGCTTCAGTACATTCTAATATTATATATTCTCTTGGCATATTACGGCTTGCAAATTAAATGAGATTTTATAAAATGCAACAAAAATTCATCACTTTGAAAACATTTTAAAGATATTTTTGGGATTCACTAAAGATTCATCATCATAAAATATCGACGTTCCTATTTGTTTTATTAAGTTTTTTATTTCACTTAAGTCAGGATTCCCAACGGTTCCTTTGATAGTAATTTCCGGACCAACGTAGTATCCATAATAGTCTACATTTTCAGACCGCAAATTCAATTTACCCAACATATCAGCTAGGATTCCTTTAGACATCAACTGTGTTTTAAACTTAATATTATTATCCTTAAAATTCGGTCCAGGATTGGAATACACTCTACCTCGTGATAAAAACTTCATATCATTATTTTTAATAATAAAATTGTCTAAAATAAGACTACCATCTTTTTCCCTTATCAAAGAAGCAGAAATGGAATCATAATATAAATTACTAAAATAATCAACTATATCGTTAATGGCTGCCGACTTTCCACCAATTACGCTAGTTGTGATCCCAGCAATTCCCAAAATACCTTTCTGAGTACTACTTAAAAAAGCATCCAACTTTATTTCTCCAGGAGTACTATTTAACTGTACACTGCCATGTAATCTACTTAAAGCTTCTTGCAAAGAGTATTTTTCTGATTCAAAATTCCCGTTTAAGTTAAAATTTCCAGTAAATGTAGAGGCATCATACCCTAAAACCTGTACACATTTACTCATATTTAAGTTAGACAATGAAAAACTAGTATTAATACCATAGGCTTCTTTATTATAACTGTTATTTTTGTGCACTATAGTCCATTTTCCCATAAATGGGGCATCAAAAATATAACATTTAAAATTAGGAACATTTACATTCATACCAACAGACTTAATATTACATGTTAAATCTGATAAACAGCAAAATTGTTTCCAATACATATTTTCGATCTCTATGGAAATATCAGTGCATAATTCTTCTACAAAACTTTGCTTACGATGCTTATTATCTTCAACAGAATTTTCTCTAATACTCTGCTTATGTTCAAAGGTATTTATTTGAAATATGTTTGCCAAAGTTAATAAATCAGACAAACATAGCGACGAACTTTTCAATGAAGTATGCAAATTTCTTGAAGAATCATCTGAGTTTTGAATCAGTTCACCTTTAATTTCCAAATCTGTTTTACCTAAAAAACGTAAATTATTAATCAGGTTAAAGCTTATTCCTTTATCATTATTGAGTTTTTTCAATTGAATTGCAAATTCTCCGTCCAAAGCGTTGGGTTGGTTTTCAAACGAAACAGCCTTTAATTTTAAGCTCCCGTTACCAGTAAAAATTCCATCCGAATCAAAATCATTATCAAAACTTAAGCTAGCCAGTCCAGAAATTACATTTTTGTCATTCTTAAAGAGGGATTGCTTTAACAATTCTGGAATATCAACCACTAAATATCCTGATAAACTACACTTATCTTTATCTAAAGAGACTTGAGAATCGCCCTGAATTGCTAATGTTTTTTCACCTAAATTTTTGCATGATAATGCAGAAAGATTTAAAATAATTTTATCTTTTAATTGAAAATTAATATTTGTTTCTAGATCTAAATCTTTTAATACTTTTTGTTTGTTATATAGCAAATTTATTCCAGACAATGTGAATTTAGATTGATCAGTTGTACATACCAAACCTTCAGTTTTAACAAAACACTTAAACTTACCTTCTCCTATCCCTGTCAAAGTAACACTTTTTTCTTCAAGATTCAATAAAGAGCAATCTAAATGATTAATATCTATATCAAGATGTACACCACTTAAATTATCTGATAAATTTTCTAAAAAATGATTAATGTCATACCCAATTTTACATGAAGACTGTAACTCAAATGAAGTATCAATAAATTTTTGATTAGAATCCTTAAGAGTACCACTAAATGAAGTAATTGTTAAAAAATTATCATTAAAATTTAACGATGAGGTTATACGTAATCTCATTAAATCATCTAACTTAGAGAAAGTTGAGGATAAAATGCTACCTATGAAATCAACATTTAAATTTGATTTAAATACCCAGTTGTTATTTTCTCCAGAATTTTCTCCTTTACCGTTTAATTCAGCTGTCCAAACTTTACTGGTTTTACCAAACATAAAGTATTCCGCAATTTCATTATCAATTTTAAGACTTAAAACTAAAGTTTTATCATCACTTTCAGGTTTCTTTTTAAGAGAAAGATTTAAAATTTCCTGTGCACTTTTTTCATCAATAAAGTTTAAATATATTTCACTACAACCTTTTGTAAATCCCGTGCGTAAATTGAAATTACGCTCAATATTTGTAGCAAAGTTCTTCGAAATAATTGATGATTGAACATCACTTTGATATACATATCCTTCACTATTTCTATAAATTTTAGCAATAGTGTTTAAAGTAAATGCACCTTCAAATCCACGAGAAAAAGAAGAAGTTAGATCAAAGTTTAAATCTGCAACCTTAGATTTATCAAAATTGGTTAACTTCGCAGAAAATTCACCTAAGGTTTTTTCATATATATCGAAAGAGCCATTTATAGAAAAAGTTTTTATAGAAAACGGAAATTTTAAAAAAGCACGTGACTTATTTAAGTTCACTAATACTTTATTTAAATTTTTTTCAATTACATCTCGATCAATTACTAATGGCTGCCACTTTTTCCTATTATAGTAGACAGAGTCTTTCGCTTCACTTTCCAAAGAAACAGAAATATTAGAAATAATACTATTGGTAATGTTCAATGTTCTGAAAAAAAATAAATCTTTTGGAGACCACGAAATCTTTAAATCATCAAATCTAAATGTCAGATCATTATGCTGTACACTAAACTGATTGACATTAACTCCACATAACCCAACCTTTAGTTTTGCAACATTTACACTATCAAAATATTGCGATAATATTTTTTCAGCTACAAATTTTTGAATACTTGGGCAAAAACATAAACAAATGCACAAAACAACTATTAGTAGCAAAACTAGTATAAATTTTAAAAATTTTCTCACTTTATTCTCCTATTGCTTTCAATATATTGTCTACAGTTAGTCCATTAGCGCGATATAAATCTTCTTTGGAACCACTAAATCCAAAATTTTCTACACAAATATAGATAGCTTCAGTCCCTGCATATTTATACCAAGGTACAGCTACACCAGCTTCTACAACTACACGATGTTTACAATCCTTTGGTAAAATATGTTCTTTATATTCTTGTGATTGTGCATCAAATTGTTTCATACACGGCATCGATACCACACGAACATCGTTAAAACCTTTTGCAGCCTCCAAAGCAAGACTTAATTCGCTCCCACAAGATATAACTATACATCGCAAAATTTCAGTTTCCTTTTTTGCAATATATGCTCCATGCAAAACCCCCATACGACGATCATCAATTGAAATTGTATCTATAATCTTTAAGTCCTGTCGTGATAAGATAAATGCAAAGGGATGATTTTTCATTTTATAATATAACTGCCAAGCCCCAATCAATTCTTCACAATCTGCTGGACGTATGACATATAAATTTGGTATGCATCTCAATGATGCTACGGTTTCTACAGGTTGATGAGTTGGTCCATCTTGGCCAACCGCAATTGAATCATGTGTCAATAAAAACAAATTGTGAACATTAGATAGTGCAGCTATGCGAATTGGAGTGCGCATATAATCTGAAAAGACTAAAAATGTAGCACAAGATGAATGGAAATATCCATCATAACAAATTCCATTAGCAATTGCACCCATTGCATGTTCTCTAATCCCATATTGAATATTGCGCCCCAAATAGTTTTTTGATGAAAACTCCAAACCTGTTAATAAATAATTTTTATTTGATGAAAATAAATCAGCACTACCAGTAAGCATTAAATCATCCTGATCTGCTAGTTTCTGCATAATATCTGAATTAGCTACCCTTGTTGAAACTGCACCAGTCCGTGGGAATTTTATAGAATCAAAATTAATATTTACATTCGTCGTTGTCTTAGCAATCCACTTTTTTTCTAATTCCCCAAATTTTTTTTCCCAATTGTCATACTGCTTACTTCTAATATCTGTCTGTTTCCGGAAAAATTGCTTCACTCCATCTGAAACAAAATATTTTTGATCTGGCAACCCCCATTTCTTTTTGCTTTCTAAAATAAATTTAATACCTGCTTCTCCATGAGCTTTATTGGTACCACTTATTTCCGGTATCCCATCACCAATCACTGTGTTTACAATCAATAACTTAGGACGGCCATTTAATTTATCGTGAAATTCATTATAAGAATACATAAAACTTTTTATGTCATCACCTTTAACAGAGATAACATCAAAACCAAAACTATCGAAACGTTTTTTTATATCATCACTCTGAGAACTTGACAATTTGCCATCTAAAGTAACATTATTACTGTCATATATAATAATTAAATTGTCTAAACACCAATGCCCAGCTAATGAGCAAGCTTCAAAAGATATTCCTTCTTGAAGGCAACCGTCTCCGGTCAAACACACAACTCGGTTATTGATCATACCAGGTTTATCTTGGTTAAGCACTAATTCTAGTTTTTTACTACTTAGTGCAAGTCCTACAGCGTTAGCAATCCCCTGCCCTAATGGACCAGTTGTACATTCTACTCCTGGTGTAATTCCAAATTCTGGATGTCCTGGAGTATTACTGTGTGATTTCCGAAAATTTTTTAAATCATCTAAAGTAATATCATAACCTGATAAATGTAACCAAGCATATAAAAAAGCACTTGCATGCCCACATGATAAAATAAATCTATCTCGATTAATCCATCTTGGGTGATTAGGAGAAAAATTTAATAACTTTCCAAACAATGCAGCTCCTATATAAGCGCATCCTAAAGCAGTACCTAAGTGTCCGGATTTTGCATCTGTAACCATGTCACATATAAGCCCTTTAGAAACCAAAGCAGATTCTTTCAAATTATCTAATAGACCATTTTCAAGTTTATATAAATCCACGCAACAGCAAAGGATATAATAAATTTTTATGATTACTGCAAAGTGTTTTTTATTTAAAAGTAAAAAATATGACAAAAATATTCTAGATACCATTATAAATTCAAAAATCTAGAGTCCTTAAAAAGGTAAATCTAACTGGTAAACAAAATCTTATTACAATGTTCCTTAGGAAACTTTTTCATCATTGAATTGATTTGTTTTTACTTTGACAAAAATTTGATATTAGTGTTTAAGTCTACAAGTCCAGTCTATTTAGAGACAATATTATCGAAAATAATGTTATACAGTTTTCTTTTCCCACCGAAATAATAAGAAACCATGCATAGATTAACATTAGCGATGTTTGCAAATTTCTCGTATATTTGTAGAGATTCAAATCTCTTTTTGCAAAGAATTTCACTGTTACGGACATTCATTTTCCTTTTGAGTTATTTCCGTCCATATTTTTATCTTTATTACTAGTAATAATAAAACAATCGTTTGATTTATATCAAGAATTTTCTCCTTTTCAGAAGGGAATTATAGCGAATGGAACAATATTACCTGTTTTTAAAAAGTGTCATGGCAAATAATATCTTTCGAGGTTTCCATAAATTAATACTTATATTAAATACTATTAGTCTTTGTTTTAATATTTTTTTAGAGAATACAATGAAGGAAAAGATTCACTATTTTATATAAATTTTTGTTCATTGAATTTCCTTCGAATAGTTTGACCAACAGTTGTAAATCGATTGATGAAGAGATATGTGTACCTATTATCTCAAATACTGTTTTATCAAAAATTGCGGCATTTAATTTGGTTTTATATAGGAATTGTAACAAAAATTTTGAAGTGTAGTTTGTGGAAAATTTTTGAAAAAAGTGAAAATATTTAGCCAGTGATTTGCTCATATGACTTATTGAATAATTTCTTTAGAATGACCTTAAAAATTAAACTATCATATTTGGTTGCTCGCGTGAGCGAATGATATAATTCTCATCTACCCTGTCAATACAGGGTATCAATAAAAACAATAACTAATACTTGCATGTGGTGGAGCCGATCGGGATCGAACCGACGACCTTATCATTGCGAACGATACGCTCTACCAACTAAGCTACGGCCCCAATTAATAAAGTGAAAAGCGCATATGAATGTATCGAACTTTTAAAGTCAATAAAAATTCCGTGTAAAATAATAAAAACACAAAATTTATAAAAACTCATTAGAATTTTTCCTACAAAAAGGATCCAATCATTGACAAATATAATAAATATTTATTCTAAAGATCAGTTGTGAATACAAAATTTTCCCCAAGAAAAATAGATTTATTAATCATTACTGGTGAATATTCAGGTGATCAACATATAGCGAAGTATGTGCAAGAATTGAAAAACGTTTATCCTGGCTTAAATATTTGTGCTTTTGGCGGAGAAGCCCTCTCCGCATCTGGAGCGCGTCTCTTGTTTAACATGACAAAATTTTCCACCGTTGGGTTATCAGAAGTGATTTTAAAATATTTTTCATTTAGAAAAATATTCAACATGATAATCACTTGGATATTAAAATATCGGCCAAAAGTTGTATGTTTAGTTGATTATCCTGGATTAAATTTAAAAATTGCTGAAGTTCTTTTTAAGAAAAAGTTATCAAATAAAGCAGGTGGACCAATAAAAGTCATTTATTACATATCTCCCCAAATATGGGCATGGAAAGAAAAACGTAAGTTTTTGTTAGAAAAATACGTTGATAGTCTAGCTGTTCTATTTAATTTTGAAAAAAAATATTATACCAACACGTCACTTGACGTAAAGTTTGTTGGACATCCATTTTCTGAAATAAACATTTCAGATTACGTATCGTATTCTATTGATGCACCTGTACTATTATTACCAGGGAGTCGCATTCCTACAATAAAAAAGATTTTTCCAGAAATGTTGAAATGTTTTTCAGAATTTTCAAAAATAGAAACCAATAAAATGGCCACTGTCATGTATAGTGACAAAAAAGCATTATTTGCTTTGCGACGTATCCTACGTAAAAATTTTCCAGATTTAAAAGGTAAAGTCAGTTTTATATTTAATGGGAAGAAAGTTGAAGCATGTAGCACTATTATGAGCTCAGGAACTATGTCTTTAAAATGTTGTTTAGCTGGGATTCCAGGGGTCATAATATATAAAAGTAGATTACTAACTTTCTTGATCGGAAAATATTATTTACATTTAAAACGTCTGGGGATGGCAAATATATTACTTAATAGTACAGCCTGGCCAGAATATATACAAAACAATATATCTCCTCAAACTATTGCTCAATATATTAATAAATGTATACAAAATAGCAATATTAGAAAGGAAGCTGAAGTTAATGCTAATAAGTTAAAAGAAATTATTTTTGATAAACCAGAAATAACACCAACGCAGTGGTTAATCAGTTGGATAAAGTAAATTCTATCTACTTACTTTATTCCAACTTTTTTAATATTCAAGGAGCAACATCTAAATCGTAGTCTATACATTCGATACCGAACCCAAACAGTTTAAAAAATTCCTTACGATATCCATTAAGATCTGAAAGCTGAAAGATATTTTGTGAATTTATTTTAGGCCATAAGTCCGTAACAGCAGATTGTACATCTGCTTGCATTTCAAAATTGTCAAGCCTTATACGCCCTTCCTCATCAATTGATTGATCAGACCCATATAAATGGTTTTTAAACAACCTATACATTTGCTCAATACAACCTTCATGAAGATTTTTTTCTTTCATTACTTTAAATAACAAAGAAATATATAATGGAACAACAGGTATCGCTGAACTAGCTTGCGTAACTACAGCTTTATTCACTGAAATAACTGCTCTCCCATTTATAGACCGTAACATTTCATTAATAGACAACACTGCCCTAGTTAAATCTTCTTTCGCTTTTCCAATAGTTCCATTAGAGTAAATTGGTTGTGTTATTTTAGGCCCTAAGTAGGAATAAGCTACTGTCTTTGCTCCATTTGATAAAAGATCTTCATCTAACAAAGCTTGTATCCATAATTCCCAATCTTCTCCGCCCATTACTTTTATTGTGCCAGTAATTTCATCAGCTGTAGCGGGAGTTAAATCAATATCATAAATTTCACCAGTATCTACATTTATTGTTTTACTTGAAAAATTTTCCCCTATTGGCTTCAAGCACGACCGATAAGTTACTCCAGTTAATGGATCATTTCTTCGTGGAGCAGCTAAACTATACACAACACAATCAACTGATCCTAATTTATTTTTAATAACTTCTAACGTCTTATCTTTAATTTCACTAGAAAATGCATCTCCATTGACATTTTCTGCAATTAACCCTGCCGATTCTGCATAATACTTAAAGGCTTCTGAATTATACCATCCAGCAGAAGCAGGTTTTCCATCTGATGCTTGTCGTTCAAAAAATACCCCAACAGTACTCGCTTTACTTCCAAAAGCTGACACCACTCTACTAGCTAAACCATATCCTGTTGAAGCACCAATAATTAAAACATTCTTTGGTCCACCGTCTATTAATCCAGCAGCACGTACATAATCAATTTCTTCCTTAACATTATGTTTACACCCAGTTGGATGAGCAGTTAAACATATAAAACCGCGACTTTTTGGTTTAATAATCATAACGTTTCCTACATTATTATGCTCTCCTAGTTATTCAAGTTGTTTATTAAAGCATTTTTCTAATATCTTTTCTATGCTATCACTTGTTGTCCCTTGAATAAATTTTATTTTAAGTTTCTTCATATCATTTTTCAAACGTGTACACCACTTATTTGATGCAAAAATAAGTTTTTCTTTAAACATTTTTTTTGACGTATCACAGACAATAATTTCTCCAGATTCAGCATCTTCTAAACATACCTTACCGATATTTGGAAAATTGATATCTAAGAAATCAGTAAGTTGTATACAAATTAAATCGTGTTTTTTACTTAGTTGCTTCATGTTTTCCATCATACCAGCTCGCGTCTTATCAGGATATATAAAATCACTGAACCAAAATAACACTGTGCGGTTTTTTAAAATTTTCCTTAAACATGTTAAAGTTGCAATTGGATTGGTACATTTTGTAGTTTTATCAAAATTTTTATTTAAACTCAATCTACTTAAAGGTAAATTACCGTAATTTATCGGAAAATAATCTACTACTTTTACACCAAATGTCATTATACCTACTCTATCTCCTGCTTTATTCGCTATATCACAAATTTTTTCAACTAAGTTACACATCTTAGAAAACTTAGATTCCTTAGTGCCTATTAATTGAGATGAACTAACATCTAAAACAAATAGGACATCAACATCCCTATGTTCAGTATAATTTTTTATAAACAATTCTCCTTTTTTTGCAGACAATGGATAATTAATATGAGTAGTATCGGTGCTTAAAATGTATTTAGAAGAAAAATTATAGACCAAATATTTATCATTAAATCTCGTTTTATATTTTTTTAAGAAATCCACCATACTTTAGTAAGAGATAAAAAATTTTTACAAAAAAACCATTTTTTTATTGAAAAAATTTTCTCTGTTTTATAGAATTTACGGAGTTTAAATTTAAAAAAGGAAGATTGTATGAGTAATAATTCTGTTGGAAATGGTCACGTTTCTATTGAAAACTTGTATATGGCTTTAGCAAGCTACATATCTGACTATGAACAAACGTTAATGGATGATATAAGTAGCATAACAGGTACTGGCAAAGCCAATACTGAAGATAGTACATCTACAGAAATAGACCAAGGTCAACTGTTAAGTATTCAAGCTAGGGTACAAACTTGGGGAACGATCGTTTCTACATCAACTGGTATTGTCCGTGCAATTGGTGATGGATTGAAATCAACAACACAAAATATTAGATAAAAAAGGAAATTTATGGACGATGTAGCCAACAATGTAACGTTTCCAGAAATTTCCGCAGATATGGTAAAAGATCTAATGGAGATTGGTTATGTTGCTATTGGACGCGGGTCACAAACTGCAGCAGAAGATATTTTCAATGGAATATGTGCTGCACGTCCCGAAAGTGAACTTCCTATAATTGGATTAGCTATATCGAAAATGAATTTTGGCGATTTTATATCTGCATCTAAGTTGTTATCTGAAAAAGCGTTTCCTTTAAACCCAAATAACAGTTTAACAAAGTGTTTTATAGGTGTAGTTTATTTCTATTGTGGAGCAAAAAAAGAAAGTTTAGCAATAATGGAAGACATTCTTTCTAATTCAGAAGATGAATCTGCAATAAAAATAGCTCAAAATATATCATCTGAAATTAATAACAGTAAATAAAATATAATGGATAGTTTAGTATCAGTTGCACAAGTACAAGAAGAGATTGTTAAAAATTTATCTCAACAAAATGCTGTTGCTCCTGCAAATTTTCAGGATATGCACACAGCTATTATACAAAATTTACATGCGAACACCGAAGCAATACAGTTATTCCAAGAGTCTTTTGAAAAGCATGCTATTGAGTCCAGTCAGGAAACTTTGACTCAAAAAGCATTCAATGTAGCTAAAAATGTTAGAGATAGTCTTGAAGAATTACAGGTATACGTTGATAAATTTTCCAAAGAAAAAAATCCTACAACCGCTGTATTATTTGAAATGCAGTACAAAGTTATGCAGATGTCTATACTAATGGATATTTCGTCTAAAGTTGGCGATAAAGCCTCTCAAGCATTTCAAACATTATTCCGAAATCAAGGCTAATAGTTCACTTATAATTTCTCTTGTTATACTTTCTTCAGTAGAAGCCCCAGAAATCAATCCAACGATATGGGCTTTATTGATTTTGTCTTTATCTAAATTTTCTTTTCTGTCAGCTATAATAGCTTCGCAGTTATTTTCGTTTGCTGTTTGCAGAAGTTCATTCACGTTTTTAGAAAAATTACTCCCAACGATTACTATTAAATCACATCGTTTATCTTGAATTAATGATTTGACTTCCGATTGCCTCTCTTGCGTGGCATCACAAATTGTGTTAATAACATGTATATTAGGATAATATGTTTTTACATAATTATTTATATCATTAAAATTTTTAACGTTGAAAGTTGTTTGAGCAACTAATAACGCGGGTTGAGATAAGTCTGATTTTTTTTTAATATCATCAAGGCAGGAAACCACATAGACTTTATCTTCATCAATATAACTCCTTATTCCTATAATTTCTGGGTGATTAGGATCTCCTAAAAGTATTATAAAATATCCATGTTTACAGTATTTTTTTACTAAGCCAATAATCCTTAAAATCTTCGGACAAGTACCATCTATCAAAGAACAATTAAAAGATTTTAGAAGATTCTTTCTCTCGCTAGTAATCCCATGGGCCCTGACAATTATACAATCTTCTTCAGAAATATCACTTTTATCTTCTAAAACTGACACTCCTAGTTTTGAAAATTTTTCTAATATCTTAGCATTATGTACAATTGGACCATCGGTATAAATTTTCCCCTTTGTGCTACTAATAGCACGGTAAAGTAACTCAATTGAACGCATTACCCCATCACAACAACCAAGATACTTACCTAAAACCAACCTTTTCATTGAAAATATTTTTAATATTAACTAAATTTAACTGTTAATAAATCCACAAAAATTTTTCACGAACAAAAAAATATACTAGTAAAAAAAATATAAATTAACATAGACTATTTTTGTAGCTTAAATAAGTACTTTATATATCACCTAATTGTAGCTGGCATTTCTTTATCAAAATACTTTATCAGAGCAAAAATAAACAAATAAACAAAAGGATATAATGATTAACAACTTACATTGCGAACATTTCGAATTTTTGTTACCACCAAACAAACAATGGTTTTCTCCTAAAGAGGTGGCTTACATTATAGGGAAATCTGATCAATATGTACGAGATGCGTTTGACAATCAAAAAATATTTGGACATATCCTCTCAGGACGAGCTCCTAAAGGAGCTGAACGTAGAAAGACGTATCAAATTCCACGGGAAGGTATTTTGCTATACTTAATGCAAACAGCAAATTATAATTCTGAAGATTTTTATGATATGTTATGCGAAATCTTAAAAAATCGCACTTTATCTCAGTTATTAAAAATCCAAAAAACTATTGACGCTCTGATAAAACAAAAGTAAAAACAGTACTGAGAAAGAATTTTCTTTCTCAGTATAAAAAATTTACATGTCAGCATTTTTTCGAACAATAAATATGGACTGGCCAAAAAGCATTGTAACATTTAAAATGCCAACAAGTACCCAGGCGTGCTGTTGAATGAATGTTAGCGCCGAATTAATTTTAATGCATAGAGAAGGAGTAAGTTTTATAAAAATCTTCTTAACATTGGTTTTGATTTTTTGTAAATTCTCCGAAACTAAGCTTTCTAATAATATAATTTCACTTTTAACTGACTCCCAAATTTGAGCGAGAAGTTTTAAAAGCTTTTTAGCTGACTCTGCAATACACTTGGCAATTTTTTTCGCTGCTTCACTTGTAATATCACTTATAAAAGTCATTAACTTAAATAATTCTATCATGAACAAAGAGAAAGCATGAGAATTGACTACTTTAATTAAAAACGTGCCAACCTTATTCACAATTTCAGACAAAGCACTGAAACCTTTTTTGGCATAAGCCCCGACTTTTTTACAAAAGGTTACATTTGTATTATCTGTGGTTCGTTTTAGCAGCTCATCTAAATTTACAGTTAATTTATTTGTTTTAATATTTGTTGTTTTTTTTCTAGAAACTCTTCTGTGATATCTTTTGACACATTTACGTTTTTTCATAACTCCACGTTTGAAAACAATACTTTTCTTATTGAAAAGCTCTCTAGCAGAATTATCTTTCGAATGAAGTACAGTAGATGAATTTAGTAAATCTTCTGTTACAGTTCCTTTTTCACAATGATGAGTTAATAGCGTATTAGATTTTACATTAACTTCCATATGGGGCAAACGTTGTTGCTCATTTGACTGTTTTACATTTTGTGTTACTTGCTGTTCATTTTCAACAGGCCTTGGAAAAGAGTTTTCATTTACACAAGCTTTATTTATCATACATCCCTTTATTAACCTAACAAACCAATGGCTAGATCAACAAATCTGCAAGTCAAGCTTTTTTTTGCAATTTCTATTCTTCCCAATTCTCTTCTTCAATATTTTCTACAGAAGGATCATCCTTGGTTTCATCGTTAAAATCAGATAAATCAATATCATCTTCTTTTTCTTCACACTCGTCATCCGATTCTAAAGAATAGCCTAGTGGAACATAATCTAAAATTGATACAATTTCATTAAAAACGTGCATACTTTTTCCACTAACGAATTCGCTTTGTTGCTCTTCACGAATAGCTTCCTCTATTTCTTCTGGCCCCATTGCACGCTGAAAATCTAAATTAGCATTAAGCATTTTTACCCTTACTGCTATAATATGATCAAGGAAATCCACATACGGACCATCGGATTCATCAATTATATTCGGTAATGCAAAAATTTTTTCTTTCGTCATCATTAAATCTTCTGAAGAAGAAACTAACCTTACCATATTTTTAGGTAATTCTTTATCTATAGAATATTTTAAAAATGCGCTCTCAATAATATCATCACGCAAACCATATGGCTTCATCTGAATTAATAAATCAACCATATGTTCCACTTGATTCGGATCTAAAATACCAAGCCCATCAGCATCCCAATGAATATCATCACTCACTTCATTGACCCACCAATTATAATCATCTCCGAGTTTAGCAATACACCAATTTAATTTATTCAATACCATATCTATTATTAAAAATAATACGTATCAAAAAGATATATGTTCTTTCGTAAAGAAAAATTTGTACTCATGAAAATGAAAAATAACATTGTTAAAATAATAAAGGAAAGTAGTATATTAGCGTGAACAAGACGAAGGGGTTTTCACTTGTAGAAATTTTAATAGTATTAGCTATAATTGCTGGAATTACTGGAATAGTAGTATCTAATTTAGATACTATTTTCAGTAGCAGCAAACAACAAATTGCTAGTTTGTTTGTTAATGAA
This sequence comes from uncultured Opitutia bacterium, assembly GCA_965120425.1. GTDB lineage: Bacteria > Verrucomicrobiota > Verrucomicrobiia > Opitutales > JAIRKQ01 > JAIDVZ01. The sequence continues at coordinate 158 of CBCPNC010000109.1, read as the reverse complement.
AGTATAAAAGTTCCACTTATGGCATATAAAATAAATATGGGAGGATATCCAAGTACTAATGAAGGGCTTCAATCGTTGATAATTGCCCCAGTAGGGAAAGAACGTAATTGGCATGGACCATATATAGAATCTATTCCTAAAGATCCATGGGGACAAGA
>CBCPNC010000108.1:0-5751 GCA_965120425.1 uncultured Opitutia bacterium | reverse complement strand
ATTACTGTTCTGTTGTGCTGCTGCTTCTTCTATTTTATCCCATATATTTTTGGTTGCTTCTAAACATTCTTGTAGGCTCTTACCTGTAAATACTAATTCACAACAATTACCGTCTTGATATCCAGATAGTTTTGCATTCTCTATCTCTACAAATGTCTGATCGTTATTGTGTTCTATACCTAATGCTTCCAAAAGTGGTTCCAATGACTTTGTATCTCTATTAGTTGCTTGAAGTGCTTTTAATTCTCTGATGGTGGTCTCAGAGTTCTGTGTATTTGCGTTATTTACTGTTGCACTGTTATCTACTGCTGCAGATCTGTTGTCTAAATCTTGACGTTGGGGATGTGGAGTTGATAGATCTTTTAATGTTTTTTCAATATCTTCTCTAGATACTTGCTTTACCTTTTTGAAGGTAGCTGTTATATCTTTATGAGCTTCTCGAGTGGTTATTGAAGCTGGATTTTGCGATACTGAACTGATTGCGTTTTTCATTTCTATTAAAAAACCTTTTCAGAATTGTAAAAAATATTTGATTAACAGTCAAATGTATATTCTGGAAAATTGTGGTTGATGTAAAAAGTATCGATGGTAGGAGGATATTCTACCCACAAGCTTAATGAAAGTGCTGGTAAAATAAGTTCGTTGTTTACCACATTTTCGCTAAATTTTTTTGACAAATTAAAAAACTTATCACTATCTGATAATTTTCGAAAATTATCAAGAACAAGGGTCTTAAGATTGATTTTCGCAGTATAGTTGTGTGGGTTTATTGCAAAAAATATTCTTTTCGCTTCTATGGAGTTATCAGCATTATATAATATTCCTATCGCAGAACTATTGGAATGATATACAGAAAAATAATTGTCTGTTGGTCGATTTGTGAGTCGTAACGCTTGTCCTTTCCTCGACAACCTGAATCGTATCCATCGCTTAAAAAATTTATGGGTCAGTTGATTAATGTGTAATAAGTTATAATCAATGGCATTTATGTCTCCCGCTTGATAAGTATTGGAATACCCTCTTTTGGAAAAAAGTATATCTTGTCCAGCAGATAACATTGGTACTCCAATTGACATCATAGTAATTGCTAGTGCAAGATGTGTACGTTTTTTGTCGATTTCTGTTGGGGATTGTCCATTAAAGTTTTGATTTTCAGTAATCTTATCGATCCAGCAACGATCATCATGCGATGAAACATAATTTATACTTTGGTATGGAAGATTTGTTCGGAAATTTAATGAACCTTTGAGGAAATATTCTATTCCATTAGCATTTCCATTCCCGCGTACATAATTTGCAACAAATTCACGATATTCATCATTCCATGCAGAGGCAGATGAATGCTTTAATTGATGACCGATATTGTTTCTAAAACTCCATGGTTCATATATAATTTGCACATCGTTTTTTATCTCTTTTAATTGAGTTTCTAGCTGATGTAAAAATTCTTGTCCAAGTAATTCAGCAAGATCAAAACGAAACCCGTCAACGCGGTAAGTTTTTATGAAATGTGTTAAAGAATCAATTATTAAACGTTGAACCATTGGCGATTCTGTACGAAGATCATTGCCGCAGCCACTAAAGTTTTGCAATGTGCCATCTGGGTTTTTTCTGAAGAAATAATCATGGTCGATATGATATAAATGGTTTGGGGTTCCGATATGATTATAAACGACATCCATAATTACCGCAATATTTGCGTGATGACAACAGTGTACGAATTTTTTGAATTCTTTTGGTGATTTTTTATAAGAAGAGGAATAAATACTTGCCGGAGAAAAATAATTAACAGGCATGTATCCCCAATGGTATTCGAACTTATCATGTGCATCAGGTTCCTGTATTGGTTGAAGTTCGAGTGTATTAATCCCTAATTTTCTGAGGTAGCATGATTTTTTTCTGATCCATTTAGATAATCCATTAAAAGTTAATCTTTGATCAGCGGTTAATTGTATTGGTGCATGCTTTAATAAATCCCGTAAGTGTGCTTCAAGAATTACGTCATCTTTGATATGTTGTAGTACAAAATTATCTCTTAGTGGAAGAAATGTACGTTGTTTTAATATTATTCCTGGACCGGATGATGAACACGTTGCTTTAGCATAAGGATCGAGTATTTTTGGTGCCTGTTCCCAGTCTGTTTGATTATAAAATAACGCTTGATAGTGATATAGATATCCATGAAGATTTTTATTAACTACTGCTTCCCAAGTATGATCATATTTTTTGTACATTGGGATTATTTGTGGTGCAGCATTAATATCAGGATATAGTAATGTGCGTACAGAATATGCTCGTGGAATGAATACACGGAATGTTGTAGAATTTTTTTGTATATTAGCGCCAAGTGGAGCATCAGTATACATTGAAAATAGCCAAGGAAGGATATCAATTGCGTATTCTATATTATCAATTAGTAGAGTAAATTTATCACATGAAAGTAGCAGTTCATCGGTGGTAAGTGCGATGATGTGATTGCCGGTTTTACTGGAATCGAAATAATAATTACAAACATTGTTTGAGGTAAATATTTTATTTTTTGTTTCGATTGTTGGACTTATCCATTCTCCATTTATAGTGACGAACTTATACTGAAAATTAGTTGGGAGTTCGGTGATTGGTAATGATACTGAAAAAAATGGTTCATTATTGATATTTGTATATTGTAGTTGAAATTTTTTATCTTTTGTCGCGTCGTACCAATTATTAAAGTCTGTTGCTAAAAAAATTGGGTTATTAGTAAGATTAAATATTTTTGTTCGATATTCAGGTAGGCAAAAAACGATATGATCATTTTCGGCGTAATGAGCAGAATGTTTAGCAAATATTAATTTATTAAATATTACGCGAGTAAGATCACAATATGTTATTTTTTTATCATGTTCTTGGTCAATGGAATAACGAGATTCAATTTTTAATTTTAAATTTGAAGTATCGATTATTTCATTAGTAATATTCTCATTAAGCTCGATAATTATTGTACGTGGATCAATTATTTGTACGCCAGATATATCCGCACTTGTTAAAAATTTAGTCACGCGGAAATTGTACAATTTTTTTGAAGAAATTTCAATAATTTATTATGCATTAATATTAAATGTTATTAAATCTGATATAACGAATCAAGATTATAACGGATACCATTTTCAAGGGAAAAGTTGTTACATGGGTTCTGAAAGTGAAAGTTTTTATCTTCCAATTGTGTTTTCTGTACCGAAGAATTTATGGTAATAAATCTTGGATCTAAGTTAGATGCAATACTGTTGGTTGCAATGGTACCATCAATATTGTGGTTAGAATCAGAAATTTGGGTTATTGTTATTGTAGGTCTATTCTCATTATTATTATTATTATGTTCATCACTAATCAATCGCAATCGAACATTCGGTAAACTATCTGCATATTGATATTTTTTACGATTCCTATCGGTTAAATCTTGCAAACCTTCAGCAGGTACAACTTGGACTTTATTCAAATCTATTTCTATAGGAGGATTATAGTTTATAATGCAGTCTACAGGAGCAGCTTGTTTGCTCGCATCTTGAGTTGATGTTGTAATGCTTTTAATGACTAGCTTATCATTCTGAATCTTTATGTCAGACTTGTGATTTTGTGCATAGTTATCTATAAGCTGTGTGATTAGATTTCTATCTTCAATGACTGACGTCAGAGGACGGCTCCAATAACCTTGTTTTTCATTGTATTTCCATCCTTCTAGTTCTGTTTTTTCTTTGAAATTAGCTATTTCTTGTTCATAATTTTCAATTAATTTATATGAAATCGGGTTCTGTTTAAGATTGTCTACCTGGGCTTGAGCTAGGTTAAGTATACGTCGACCTCCAACATCAGAGAATGATCCTGTTATACTATCAGGCACGACTCCATCGCCATGCTTTTCAATTAAATAAGTGCGCATTGCCATAACATCTCGAGCATTAGATTGTTCAATGCATTGCTTTGCAGTAGATTCTATATCTATATTGTTTTGAGGGGCATCACCTGTATTGACTTGAGCGTTATTACCTGTTTGTTGTGCGGGTGGTGTTGTTACTTTATTTATAACTGATTGTATTAAATCTACCTTTGCAGAAACAGTGCCTATGCCGATATCTTTAAGTGTTTTATCAGAGTTTGGAAGTTTCTTATCGGAGTCTACATTTTGTGTGTCCCATTTTTGTGCAAGCTGATCATAAATATTGTTTGCTGAGATACCTTCCGGTAGTTTATCCTGACATATCGTTTGAACTAAAGCTTGATCTAATATTTTATTGAAATCTTCAATATTTTCTCTCTTCTGAGATAAGAGACTAGTAACATTTCCCAAGAAAGAATTAGCTAACTCTTTATTGTTTGAAGTTGCTCTGAAGTAAGTTAATGCCTCATCAAGGTTTGATATATTTTGGGCATATGTTTCATCGAAATTAACAGGATTCCCAAGTAGCTTGCTTTGTACATTAGCATAATCTTGTTCATACAGTGCCTGGTTTTTGCCCATTAACATAAGTGTATCAAGATGATTAGCTGCTTTAGCCCTATGTTTAGTTTCTTTGTGTAAATGCGAAACAATATTTCTTTCAAATTGGAGTAAAATAGTGTGCTTTTCATCTTGTGTTAAAGTAGCGTCGTATATAATATTATTGAATTGCTCTTTGTATTTTTGTGGTACTTCACTTTTATGGCCATTTGCATTGTACAATATATCATATATTTGATTGTTTGCATCTTCATCTTGCACTTCTGGCATCTTGCACAATGCTGTTAAATCTTGTTTGCCTACTGCATCTTTGTAGGCAGCTATACAATTTTCTAGTATTTGGTCAGGATATTTACGTGATATGAAGGACGTATCGTTAAGACCAATAATATTTGTCATTTCATTCGCAAATGCTACTTGTGTATAATATTTTTTGCCTGTAGAGATAAGTCTGTTCGATTTTTTAAGAGGCTACTAAGATTATCTATGTATTTGTTTATTATTGTACCTGTTTGTCCATGATTGCTAGACTCAACTTTCTTTTTTGCTGCTGTTTTAGCTAGATCTACTTGGTTTTGATTTATTTGTTGATTGCTTTGTATTAGGTTAATTATTTCCTTATTTGATCTAATGTTTTCAAATTTAGTAATTAAGTCTACGAATTTTTCTTGATCGTTACCTGTTTTTGCTGTTAATGCTTTCACCGAAGACTCATTTGGTATATATTCCTTAGCAGGACTACAGTGATACCATATTTGGTGGTAGCCGTCTATATGTTTTTTAAGAGTGTTCAACTTTTGAACTTGTTCATTAATTTGATTATCTATTGAGTTGGATACCTGTAGTTGTTTTAGCTCGGATATTGCCTGTTCTATTTGTTGACGCTCTTGTTTTATTAGCTGTTGTCCAATGTTTTCAGCTTTGTTTATTACGTTATTCCACAATTGTGTCAGATCCTTGTCTGTAATGGATTGAATGTCACCAGCTTGCTTAGATAATCCTTTTGGATTTATTATTTTAAATAAACCTTCGATATTTGGTTGATTACTTGGGCCTGAGCCTACATTTGTGTTTGATTGTTCTGTATTTTGGTCTAGCCGGCTTTCATCTGGAGCTGGTGGATTTAATTGTCGCTCTAGCTGGGTTAATGCTGCAAGTGTTGAGTTCAGCTGAGTAGTTTTTAATTTAATATTTAAACCTCTTAATCCTTCTTTATTTTGGTTATTTATTTCTGACGTCTGTTGTGTTTGTGTAGTACTAGCTCGATTAAGCTTATC
>CBCPNC010000107.1:0-5322 GCA_965120425.1 uncultured Opitutia bacterium | reverse complement strand
TTACAAAAAAATATACCAATCATGTCTGGATTTGGTGGTGGCAGCAGTAATGCTGTGGCAGTATTGCAAGAAATTTACAAGAAAAATTCTATAAAAATCGGTACTAATGAACTTTGTAAAATTGCTAAAACCTTTGGTTCAGACTGTTCATTTTTTGTACACAATACGCCATCGATCATTTCCGGAACCGGCGATATTGTTTATCCACTGAATAAAAAAATTGTTGAAAATTTGCAACAATACCATTTAATGGTATTCAAGCCACCGTTTAGTTTGAAAACTGAAGCAGTATATCATAAATTATCAACAAAATATTCCAATCTGTATTTTTCTATGTCCCACGCTGAAGATCTTACTCAAAGACTAATTCAGTCCATAGATAACTTCGGTGAAGATTTACCAATATTTAATACATTTTCTTCGATCGTATTTTCTGAATATAAGGAACTAATGACTTTAAAAGAAAAGTTAGAATCTTTCGGTATACAAATTATGCTTACTGGAAGTGGAAGTGGGTGTTTTTGTATCGCGAAAAACAGAAGCAAAATAAAACATGCTGAAGAAATTATTAGATCTTTTTTTAAAGAAGAAATATTTCTACAACATGTAAAAGTTATTTAAAATTCCTTATTTCCCCGTTCTGTTTTTTGGGTTTTGCTTTTGTTGTGCCTTTTGTCGCCTAAAATCTTCAAGTCGCATCTTTCTCATATCTTTAAGACTCATATTTAGATATTGCTTCAATGGATATTTTTCATCACTACGACGGTCTTCATTGTTCGTAAAAGTATAACTTATTTTAGATGTATTCCCTTCTGTATTATAAAACTCAGAGTTTCGCTCAAGATTTGGAAATGCATCATTTTCATCTAACACGACACCTGGTTCTGTTGGAGCTCTATCTAAAGATAGGTTATTTATTTGTGCATTGATAACTTCATATATTTCTTCAAAGCATCGATTATAAAATTCTCCACTATCAGGATTTTTTTCACAAATCAGTTCTTGTTGTTTTTTTAAATCATCTATAACTGCGTTAAAAAAAGCTCTTTTAAAGTTATTAAATATTTTGTTAAAAACTGTATTTTCTAATCCTTTGTGTGTATTTTCAGAAAGAAGTTCACGAAATTTTTCTGTAACATCATCATCTTTAATAGTGTTTAGCTTCCCTTCTGGTTCACAATAATTGTGCCCTTTGGTTGAAAGATTTAATTGAATAGATTTTGTGTACGTTTCTTCAGCGTCTTCAACATATTCCCATAATGGTTTATGTGTATAAGTACTACTAATAGATGTTTTTAGCGTACGCATATAATCATTAACGTATTTTCGCTTTAATTGATTTAAAAAATCTATAGCAGGTGGATTTTTCATAACCAAATAAGGCTTTCCATTTTTGGTGATAGACATTCGTTGCCTTTTAAAGGGTTCAATACGTTTATCTCGATTTAAACGGTAAAAATTTGTCATTCCCCATAAATTTGAACCATAAGCCTTATCATAATTATTATATGTTTCTTGATTATCCTTTAAATTCTTAGGTAATCTTTCCAAAATTTCCTTTTGTTTAGTTGAAATTAATTGATTTAATTTAGCTTTAAGTTCTTCAACTTCTTTGGTAGGTTTTTTTATTTCTTCTTCCAAGAAATTTTTTTGGTCTGTTACGTCTCTACATTCTTTTTCTTTAATACGTAATTGTTCTTGTAAGGAATTGCGTTCATTGTTCAATTGTTGAACTTTATTAAATGTTTCTTGTATTAAACTCTGCAAAGTGTCTTGCTTTAAAGGGGGGTGTTGATTGGGCATTGATCTAATCAATTTTCTCATTTCAGTTTCCGCTGCTTTAATTAAATCATCCAATGCAAACACTGTTGAACTCATCTCTTCAAAACTGCTTCTTAATATACTTTCACTATCCTGCAAATCTTGAACTAATTGTTTGTATTCATTTATTTTTTTCTCCTGTTGATTAGAATAATCTAATAAAGATTCATATTGAACATTTAACTTATTAAAGTCGCCTGCTAAAACTCTAACCTCTTCTTTTGTTTGTATCACTTCTTTTTCAATCTCAGCAACATATCCTAACAAACTATTTTTTTTAAGTACAGAATCACAATTTGCTGTAAAAGCGCTTCCAACTATAGGATGGTTTTCATTTTTACTCCTGTTTATACCATCCTGAGCAGGTAACATATTATTACTTCCATTCCCAATTCTAAAGTTCATAAAACAAATCTTTGTTTTTTTAATCTTTTATTGTGAATTTTTCTTCAATCCTTCAGGTTCAGGCAACTCAGATAAACCATTTTCTTTTCTAATTTTATTCATTCTTTGAAGTTTTTCTCGAATAGAACTCAAATCCGTTTTTGGCACATCAACCTTCTCCGAAACTTTATCTTTATTAAGAGTAAATTCAGTGTGTTCTGCTCTTGCATTCTTTATTACACTATTAATTCGGCCGAGAGCTGTTCCCATGTTGTCCAATCTTTCTTTAATTTGTGCTTTTTTAGTCTTATATTTAGCAATTTTACCCTCTAACCCAGAAATTTTTGTATCACTATCTTCAAGCATCCTTTCAAGAGAAGCTATAGTTTCCTCATGAGTTTGAATCTCTTCTTGTTGTTTACTGATTTGATCACTTTGTTTAGCGATTTGATCATTCAAATTTTTTACTTTGGTTTTGACACTTTCTGCCAATCGACCTATATCACTCTCTCCACCTTCAATTCCAGCTTCTTTTATCGCAGTTGTTATTGTTTCCAATTTTTCTTCCAATTCTTGATTTTGTTGCTTTAAATTTTCATTTTCTTGCTTGCTATTTTCTAGCGCACGGCTTGTTTCAGCCAACTTTTGATTAAGTTTTTCTTTTTCAGACTCAAGCGCTTCTAATTTAGCTTGGGCTTGATTAAGTTCTTCACTAAATTTACTGAGTTCTTGAATTTTTTCTTCTAATATTTTTCTCTTTTCGCTAAGTTCATTTCCAAGTTGATCCCTTGCGCTAGTTAATTCGTTGATTCGTTGTTGTTTTTTTTCACCTTCTGTTTTTAGTCGAACAATTTCTTTATTTAACTCTTCAATTGTTGATTCAAGCCCCGAAGATTTTCGAGTTAATTCGTCAATCTTTTGTTCTTTATTTTTGATTAAACTATTAAGTTCTTCAATAGTCTCAAAAGTTTCATCTAGACTTCCTACAAGAAAAGCATTTTCATCTGCTAGTTCTGCAATACTTTTCTCATAGTCTTCACTTATTTGTTTTTGCTTTGTAAATCTATCTGAAAGGTTAGCATATTCTTCCCGGATGTTAGCCAGCTCGGCAGTCATATTCTCAACATCGCCCTTAAGCGCCCCAATCTGTTGGTCCCGTTGGTCAAGTTTATATTGCAATTTCTTATTTTCTTGTTTCTGCTCATTAATCTGTTGAGCCTGTTGGTCAAATTCCATTCCTTGTAAAAGGCTTTCAAGAAGACCGTTATCACTTTGCACTTTTACAGTACCTCCTGTGCCACCTAAAGTCTGCATAGAAGTTTCTTTAGAAACTTCACGGCTAACAAGTTTTTCTTCGTTAGCTATTTCCTGATTAGGGCTAAGATTACTACTATTACCTGGTTCGATATTTCCTGTCTTTGAACTAATACCCTCAAAAATTTGACCTTGTTCCAACTTACCTACTACTTCCATAATATTCTCCCTTTTTTTTATTAAAAATTTTACTATTAAAACACAAATTTTCCTTAAAATTATTGTTCCGCAATCGCTCAGCTCTAATTAAAACTATTTATAGCATCTTCTAGATTGCCCAGAGCTTCAGCATAAGCTCCTACCTCGTCCCACTTTGACAAAAATCCTTCCAAAGCATCTACTTGCTTGAAAACTTCTTCCTGAGCACTACTCTTTTCCAAATACAGTTTATCATTAAACTTGTAAAATTTCAAAATTTTATTCAAATGATCAGCCTTGAAATTATATTCATCATTTATTGAGTTAGGGAGTTTTTGCTTAGCTGCGCATACAAGTTGTAGTACTTTAGTACAACGTTGAGCTGCATCAGCTTTTTTGTCTTTTAGTTCTTTTAATTTTTGCGCCAGGGAAAATCCTTTATTATATAAATCAAGACAATATTTAATGTATCCCTTGCTGTCTTTGTTTATTACTTCTCCTTCTTTATAGTCTTCAAAAGACTGAATCATCTTTGAGATCTTATCAAAGTATTCTTTAGACTTCTCAGCGTTTAAGCATGTAACAAAGCTATTCTCAGCTAACTTAATTTTCACATCGTCTGCACCACTATCATCGTCTATCTCTTCTACACCAATAGCTTCTGATGTTTTTAATAAATTTTCATCAACTTTAACTGAATGGTCATTCTCTTTATTTATATCACTTAATAAAGCTTCAATGTAACATTGCAGCTGATTTTTAAATTTCTCTTTTTCGGATCTATTATTAACTTCTGAATAAATGACTTCTTCTCGACCGTCATCATCATTTCCTTTATTATTTTCTTCTAGAGCAACGCCTGCATTTTCTAACTCAATACCCTCCCAAAAACCTTCTGAACGACAAATATAATCTGTAAGTACTTTCGCAATAACACGATTATTAAGATATAGCCTTTTCTCAATCGCTTCTATAAGGTATGCATTATCTGGATCATCGTCATCTTCAATCTTGTTTAAAATATGACATTTCAAAGAAAAATTTATTTTTGAAAAAAAATCAAAAACATCACCTAAAAGTCTATTATTATTGCTACTCTTAAAAATTTTTTTTACCTTTTCTTGAAATTTTCCCTTATTTCGACACAGAAGTAGCCAATTTTTATTTTCACTATCTAATTCTCTCGCTTCTTTTACAGCCTTGTACAGCTTTGCTCCACATAAATCCACAGTGTTCTTTAGTAACTCCTATATTTGTCTTTCCTTTTTCATTTCTACTACATAAAGAAAAGAATGTAGTACTCCAGTCATATAGGAATTGCTCTTTTAATAATTTGGCAATTTTTTCTTTAAATCCAACTTCATATTCTTGTACGTTCTTAACGTTTTCACAAAATGTCTGTCCAGCTGTAAGACAAGCTTCATACAAAGCCTTATGGCTTGAGCCATTTTCACCATCTGCTTCTGTAATTTTTGAAAAATCTTTCAAATACCCAAACCATGGCGATCTAACAAAACCACCACAAACATCACACCACCTTTCCCGATTATGAAATCTCTAAAATCTAAATACTGTTTTGTTATCCATCTGACATTTTCATCAAAAGATTGCCAGATCTCAGAATCCTCTGACAAATTTTTGCCTATTTCAAAAACTCCTAGCATA
>CBCPNC010000106.1:0-2599 GCA_965120425.1 uncultured Opitutia bacterium | reverse complement strand
CTATCACCGCCACTAACCCCAAATATCGCACTACTTCCATAACCCCACTGACTACTACTACTAGTGTACAACCTCGATGGAATGGATACATTAATACTGCTTGATCCCTCCCCTGTAGCATTAGTCTTCACAAGTGTAGCACTATTAGTACCACTAACATTGCTATACGCTGCTAATATTGGTGTCTTACTTGTTGTTGAATTAATCCCTAGACTTGCCCCGTCTGCAAGATTAATACCTACCACACTGCCATTATTCGTGGTATTATACACATAAATGTGCGCATTAACGGTTCCACCTCCATCATCATCCGCACTGGCTATCGATGTTGCAACAGTAGGCTCGTTCTGAAAGTCGATAGTTAATAAGCCTGTGCCTGAAACATTTGCTGCAGTACCTTCTACATTTAATGCACCAGAATTAGTAAATGTCACCGTACTACCATCTGCGGTCCAACTTTGCGTACCATTAGTTTTACTCCCTATACTAATATTATCAGCACTTAAAACTTTAGAAAACATTACACAAAAGAAGCATAAAGCTAAACCAAGTACCTTTCTATAAACAGAAAACATATGTAAATAATGTGTAAAAAAAATATCATGCAGTCAAAGGAAAAAGATAATCCTCAAGAAAAATTTTTTAAGGAAAAATAAAACAGTAAAAAAAACGCCCCACTCGCGTGGGGCTTAGCTACACAATAATACTTTAATATATATCGAACATTATAGTTGACATCTCCATAAACGAACTATACAGCTCGCTTATAGACTTGCATCTTTATCGATATTTATCGTAAAATACGTAAAAAAACCTCTTTACAAAAGTCAAGTAAACTTTTAATTTTTTTATTTTTTTTACAACTCAACCCTTTGGAGCCGAGAATGAGATTCGAACTCATGACCCACGCATTACGAATGCGTTGCTCTACCAGCTGAGCTATCCCGGCATTTCTCTATCCGCATACAAGATGTATTCTTAAAAAGCAATAAAAATTTGCCAAACACCGCATAAAAAAGTACAATTACTGCTGTATAGTATATTGCAAATAGGAACGTAAATTCTAATAATCAGATAGTTCTTTCCAAAACAGACGAAAATTGCCTATTAAAAAATTTAAAAAATTTTCAAGACCATAATATTCAGATACCTACTGAAGGTATTTTAGTCCCCTTATCCAGCGAGAAAATATTAAGAATAATCAGTCATAAAAAAAGTGGAGTTGAGGGAGGATTTGTATTTTCACTTTGCGACAGATACGGACAGATAATCAATAATAATAAGCGATACATGGCTAAGGTCTTATTTAGAGAACAGGACATATCAGGAGAAAAATATAGAAAAATGAACGCCAAAAGCAAAATAGCATATAGAACCACTGGAAGGACAATTGGACAGATTAATAGCGATGTATTAAAGGAATACGTATCATTAAAACTAGCTAATGTATCATATGGAGATATAGCACCTGCAGTGATCTTAGGTCATCTGTCTGATGACAGCGGACGATTATTTTTGATAACAGAGATGCAAGGCACGGAACAAAATGAAAGCTTTCAAACTCCCAAAGATATATTAAGTCAACCCACAAGTGAAGCAGCTCAAACTTTAGAAGAAAACCTGCAAAGTATAGACAAAGACCAGTGGAAAGCATTATATGCTTTAACCGTAGGGTTGCTTAATGACAGTGATACAAATAAATCAGGAAACATCGGAATAAAATCATTATCCAACGGAACAAAAAAAATTATCAGCATTTGATTTGGTACATTCTAGTCCTGACCAATTTGCTCTGGATAAAAATTTATTACCGACGGCTAAAACCAAATTCGGTAAATTTTTAGTAAGAGTAGCGTATGCTTTAGGTTTAGGTCGAGTGTTATCTCAGGTATATTCTATGGAAACTTTTATAAAAGATAAATTAACCAAAGACGAGCGTAAAGAGGCATTAACGGATCTCCATAACCGAAGAGAAACAATTTTTGAGCGGTTAGATAATATAAAAAAAACGGACTAAATAATAAAGCAGATAAAAAAGTAATCGATACATTCAAAAAAGAATTCGAAAACAGATTTAAATATCTTGGGGAAATCCTTGAATTAACATAAAAAAGCATCCGAAAGCAATGGAGCCGACTGTCAGAGTCGAACTGACGACCGTTCGCTTACAAGGCGAGTGCTCTACCAACTGAGCTAAGTCGGCTAAAAATTTAATTACCGCGCACGTGCAAACTTCTTCTTAAATTTCTCAACACGTCCAGCGGTGTCAACAAATCTTTTCTCACCCGTATATACAGGATGAGAATCGGAAGTCACATCACTATATACTATATTATATTCTACACCGTCAATATTTTCCTTCTGTTTCGACTTCAATGTAGATTGCGAAAAAAATTTCTTTCCTGTAGAAACATCAATGAAACATACAGGATAAACTGCTGGATGAATGCCCTTTTTCATAATATATCTTTTCTCCTGATTTACCCTTGACGTGCCTTATACCTTGGATTGGTCTTGCATATAACATACACACGGCCATGACGATTAACAACTTGACAATCAGGATGCCTAACCTTCAATGATCTTAAGGACGCACTCT
>CBCPNC010000105.1:0-5137 GCA_965120425.1 uncultured Opitutia bacterium | reverse complement strand
ATGCTAACATAATACTAGGGTCATCAACATGGCCGGGTGAAGAAAATGTGTTAATTCAATGTTTGCGAACAATACGTCGATCTTCAGCTGAAAAGTGGCATTTATTACTAGTGCCTAGGCATGTAGAAAGAAGGCATGAAATATTAAGTATTTTAAAGAGCAGTGAATTTAGTTGGCATCAACGCTCATTAGGTAAAGCAAAAAACATAGTTGATATTTGTTTTGTTGATACTACTGGAGAGTTGTCGCATTTAACTAGTGTGGCAAATATTGTTTTTATAGGTAAAAGCCTACTAAAAAATAGAGGTGGGCAGTCACCATTAGATGCTGCAGCTCATGGAATTCCGATGGTATATGGTCCATATATGAACAATTTTGTGTCTATTTGTCAGTCAATTGAATCACTAGGTGGGGCAATTAAGGTCATTGACGATGTTCAGGCGACTCAATCTATTGCTATGTTAGCTAGTGACCAACAGAAAAGGATGCAATTAGAAAAAGTTTTAAAACTTTGGTATAAAAGTAATTGTGGGGCTTCTGAGTTGACCTATAAAATTATTACTGAGGATATCCGCAGATGATAAATTTTGACAAAATTATCAGTAAGCAAAATCCAAAAGTGAAGTTTGTAGTAAAATTGCGAGATAGGTCGAAACGTAAACGATTTAAGATGTTTATTGTTGAGGGATTTCGTGAATTAGCTAGAGCACTAAATAATAATATTGTGTGTGAATTTTTGTTTTTTTGTCCTAAATTTTTTAGGGATCATAATTTTATTACTCTAGTGCATGAAGTATATAAGGCTAATGTGCCAGTATTTGAAGTAACTCCGGAAATTTTTAAAAAAATTAGTGCAAGGGATGGTTGTGATGGTATTTTAGGTGTTTGTCAAACTTGGGAAACAGATATTAATGATATTGTTTTAAGTGATAATCCGCTGATTTTAGTAGTTGATGGCGTTGAGAAATCTGGTAACTTAGGGGCACTGATTAGGTCAGCGGAATCTGTTAATGTCGATGCTATGATTGTCTGTAATCCTGTTACAGATATTTTTAATCATAACGTTGTAAGGACGTCGCAAGGAGCCTTGTTTTCTTTGCCAATTATTTTAGCAGAAGAATCTATTGTCCGTAATTTTTTAATAGAAAAGAAGATGCAAATATTGGCTACAACCCCTTCCGCTTCAACATATTATTGGAATGTTGATATGCGAAATCCATTAGCGATTGTTGTTGGATCGGAACACAATGGTTTATCTGATTTTTGGTTAAAAGACGATTGTATCGCTAATATAAGTATCCCGCAGTTTGGACATTCGGATTCTTTAAATGTTAATGACGCGGCAGTAGTTGTAATGTATGAAGTTATGCGGCAACGTTACCAAAATAAAATATCAAGTAAGACGTATGAATACTGAGAAAGTGTTAACTAATAAAATTATTTCCGTAGTAGACAGTATTAAAGATACAGATTATCGTCCTGATTGGGATGATTATTTTATGGCAACCGCGCTATTAATTTCGTCACGTTCAAATTGTGGACGTTTACATGTTGGATGTATTTTAGTATCTAATGGGGAGTGTAAGTATCGTGTAATTGCTGCAGGGTATAATGGTTTTGTAGCTGGAGCTCCACATATTTCTCGCATTAGAGATAATCACGAACAAGCAACTATTCATGCGGAACAAAATGCTATTACTGATGCTGCTAAACGAGGTGTGAGTATTTTGAAAACAACCGCTTATGTTACACATTACCCTTGTTTGCAATGTGCTAAGTTGCTCGCTTCAGCAGGGATACAATCGATAAAATATCACTATGATTATAACAATGATCCGCTAGTAGCAGAATTACTTTTTGAATGGAATGTTCCAATTATTCAGCTTTAGATTTAAGAATAGTTAGTCCTTTTTAAAGAAAAGAAAACGGTTTCTTCCGAATTGATCTTTAATCGATTTTGAATGTTGAAACCATTGAGATGCAATGTTTAATAATTCATCATGTTGCGTATCACCAGTTTCTAAAACTAATACGCCTTTTTCTTTTAAGAAATTATGAGAATTTTTTATAATTTGTATTAAATCTGATTTGCCATCATTGTCAGCGACTAGTGCAATTTGGGGTTCAAAGTTTTTTATTTCTGGTTGAGTATTTTCCCATTCTGTATGTGGTAAATATGGAGGATTAGATACAATCAAGTTAAACGTATCGTTAATGTTTGAATACCAATCAGATCGAATAAAAGTTATATTACTAATGTTATTTTTAATCGCATTTTTTTTGGCCAAAGATAGTGCATCTGTACTGATGTCCGTTGCTGTTACATGTGATTCAGGAAAACTTTTAGCAAGAGATAATGCAATTGCTCCAGTGCCAGTTCCTAAGTCTATTATTTTAATATTGCTGTATTTTTTTTTATTAAAAAAATATATAAGTGATTCTACTAAAAATTCTGTTTCTGGCCTTGGGATCAGCGCTCTTCTATCGACGAATAACGATAATTCATGAAATGGCCATTCTCCTATTATGTATTGCAAGGGTTCGTTGTGCACACGGCGAGTAAGTAACGTACGTATTGTTGCTAATTGTTCGTCAGTTAAATTATAGTTGTAGCGTAAATATAAATCGATGCGCTTACAATTTAATGCATTTGCAAATAATATTTCAGCATTGAAAAGGGCATTTGATATCCCTTTTTGTTTTAAAAAATTTTCAGATTTCTTTAATATACTTATTAATGTCGGCATTAGGAGGATTTTGATTTTTTATTGTGTGCAATATGATGAAAGATTCCGTAGAATACATAGCTAAGAAAAATTATAGCTAATGCAAGCCCTTCGATCAAAGATATTAGTGCAATAATTGCTATGCCACTTATAAATGTTTTTAACTTGGTTTGAGTGCCCCAGTCAACTTTTTTGAAGCTTGGGTATCGAATATTACTTATCATTAACCATGCTATTAAAAGCATTAATGGTGGCAATATTAATGCCAGTGAGCGCAAATCATACCGATTAAGAACAAGTACTAGTGAAACGATTACTCCTGCAGCAGCTGGGACAGGCAACCCTAAAAAATCGTAATTGTTTCTATCTTGTTCCGATTTTGGAAGTAGTGGATGCGTAATAACGTTAAAGCGTGCTAATCGCACACCTGCACATAGAAGATATATGAATCCAATGATCCATCCTACTTGTCTAAAAAATGGAAATTGTTCAGTCGGGGATAATATCATGAAAAATACCATTAAAGCAGGGGCAACACCAAATGAAACTGCATCAGCAATAGAATCAAATTCTTTCCCAAAGAGTGATTCTTTACCTCCTAGTCTTGCAACACGGCCATCAAGGGAATCGCAAATACCAGATAACAATACAAACCAAACAGCCTGTGTATAAAAATCCGCTGCCATACTATCTGATGATGTGCAATATCTAGCTTGTATGCACCGAATTATTGCTAAAAATCCGAAAAATAGATTTGCTGCTGTAAAAAAGCTTGGCAATAAGTATATCCTGCTAGCATCTTCTACATTAATTTCTTTATTGTTCATTTTTTTAAAGTTAACAAAGATTTTTTTGAGGGCAATAATGTAATATTTTTTTTAGAATATAGATTCTACATACTTTTCTATCGAAAATTCTTCTAAATCTTCTGTAGTTTCACCTGTACCGAGAAATACTATAGGAATAGCGAGCTCGCGGTATATACTTACTATTATTCCTCCACGACTACTACCATCAAGCTTAGTAATGATTATTCCATTAAGCCCAATTTCGTTGTTAAAACTTTTAGCAACTTCTAGTGAATTAGTGCCAATATTTCCATCCAATACTAACCAATTGTAAATGTTAATATTTTCGTCAAACTTTCTTAGAATTTTGGTGATTTTTTTTAGTTCATTCATAAGATTAGTTTTAGTATGTAATCTACCAGCTGTATCCACGATTAAAAAATCTTTTTTCTTAGCACGTGCAGATTGATAGGCATCGTAAGCTATTGCAGCAGCATCACCCCCATTTTGGCCACTGACGATGTCTACTTTTAAGCGATTTGCCCAGATTTTTATTTGTTCGTTGGCTGCTGCTCTAAAAGTATCGCACGCAGCAAGTATTGTAGAATAATTCTTATTTATATAGTATTGAGCTAATTTTGCAGCAGTTGTAGTTTTCCCTGATCCATTTATTCCAATCAAACATATTACTTGGACGGAATCGTTTTTTTGTGGAATATTTGCTTCAGGACCTTGAAGTTTTTCTATTATTATTTGTTTTGTTAAATTTAGTGCTTCTTTAGCAGATAAATGTTTATTTTTTTTATAAGTATTTTTAATATTGGTAATTATTTCCTGTGTAACTGATGTACCAAAATCAGCAGAATATAAAGCATTTTCTATACTGTTTATAATCGCGTCATCTAATTTATTTGATGAAAATACGGCACTTAAATTTTTAAATAACCCTTTGGTAGTTTGAGATGTTGTTTCAGAAAATTTTTTAAAAAACTTAAACATAAAATACTTTTAAATGAAACTAGCGCAGAAAGAAATAAAATTTTCAGTTTAAAATTTTTGCAACAATACATTGGCGATAACTGCTATTGCTTGTTTTGCACCAATTATGCCCATTTTTTCATTTGTTTTAGCTTTTATTCCTATTTGATTAGGAGAGATTTGCAAAATGTCAGCTAGTGAATTTTTTATTTTACCATACAATGGAAAAAGTTTTGGTTCTTCTGTTATAATTACTAGGTCAGCATTTGATATTTTAAAACCGCATTCATACATTTTTGATCTGGCAAATAATAAAATATGTTTTGAATTTAAATTGTATGTATCTTTTTGATTGTCAGGGAAATATGTGCCAATGTCTGGCATGGACAGTGCACCTAATATTGCATCACTTAATGCATGTATAACAACGTCGGCGTCAGAATGTCCTGCTAATCCGGTTAGATGTTCAATTTTTATACCGCCTAAAATTAATGGGCGTTTAGGAACCAACTTATGGATATCATATCCTGTACCTATTCTAAGTTCCATATTTTTTAATTAGCTATCAATTATAAAGCTTTACAGGTGGTGGCGAGACCCAGAATCGAACTGGGGACACAAGGATTTTCAGTCCTCTGCTCTACC
>CBCPNC010000104.1:0-13712 GCA_965120425.1 uncultured Opitutia bacterium | reverse complement strand
CCAGCTGATATAAATAATGAACATTCTTTAATGGTGCATGGTACTGTTAGATCAATCATAGCATCCATGGTTACTGGAGTAACTACAGGCTACAAAAAAGAGCTGGAAATTAATGGTGTCGGGTTTAAAGCTACTCTCAAAGGAGAAGTGTTAGATCTAGATCTTGGATTCTCACATGAGATTCTTTATAAACTTCCTAAAGGAGTGAAAGTGGAAGTTGATCAAACTGGAACAAAGCTATCAGTTTCAGGGATAGACAAACAAGTTGTAGGGCAAGTTGCCGCTAATATAAAATCTTATTACCCTATTGAACCATATAAAGGTAAAGGAGTTCACATTATTGGTGAATTTGTACGGAGAAAAGAAGGAAAGAAAACTGCTTAATAGTAACTAATTTTTAAATTTTAAAATAAAAAAATATGCAATTGAAACAAAAAATAAAGTTGCGAGAAAAAAGAAAAGCTAGAGTGCGCAAAGGAATACATGGCACTCCAGATAGATTACGTTTGTCTGTTCATTTTTCAGCAAAGCATATATATGCTCAGTGTATTGATGATGATAGTCGTCGCACCATTGTTTTTCTTTCAACCTTAGATAAGGTTTGTCGTGAAAAAAAGTTAATAGCTAATATCACAGGAGCAAGTGAATTAGGAAAATTGTTTGGAGATAAAGCCGCGTCAGCAGGTATAAAATCTGTTGTTTTTGATCGTGGAGGACGCAGGTATCATGGTTGCGTTAAAGCATTTGCAGATGCAGTGCGAGCAAGTGGACTAAAATTTTAATGAGTGATCTTTTTTTATGAGTGATTCAAAAAAATTTGATAAACCTGAAGGGAATAAGAAACGTAAGGAACGCGTCGTAGTAAAAAATGATAAAGAAACAACCCTTCAAGAAAAAGTAGTTCACATTAATAGGTGTGCTAAGGTTGTAAAAGGTGGACGTCGTTTTGGGTTTTCTGCGTTAGTCGTTGTAGGGAATCAAGCAGGAAGAATCGGAATCGGGTATGGAAAAGCGAAAGAAGTTCCTGATGCTATAAAAAAGGGAACTGAACGTGCTAAAAAAAATATGATGTCTTTCAATATTAAGGAAAATACTGTTCCTCATATGGCAATTGGAGTATCTGATGGAGGACGCGTATTGCTTAAACCTGCTAGTCCAGGAACCGGTGTTATCGCTGGAGGTGGAGTTCGTGCAGTATTAGAAACATTAGGGATTAAGGATGTTTTAACAAAATCCCTAGGATCAAAAAACCCTTTTTCTGTAGTACGAGCGACTATTAATGCACTACGTCAAATGCGAATGTATGAACAAGTAAAAAAATCACGACTATCAAATGGTGATGAATTAAATTAATAACAATTAATACATTTAAGAAATGAATCTCAATAATTTACCTAAATTACGTGCTTACTCTAAGTCATCTAAGCGTCGTGGGAAAGGAGTTGGCAGTGGAAATGGAAAGACAGCTGGTCGTGGCCACAAGGGAGGTAAAGCAAGGTCAGGATATTCTCCAGCATCGTGCTGCAGCGGTATACCATTTTATCGTCATTTCCCGATAAGAGGATTTTCAAATTTCGCTTTTAGAACAGAATATTCTGTAATAAATCTCTCAGATATTAAGGATATAACGTCGGACACGCTAGATAAAAAATTTTTCTTTGAGCATGGCTTAATTCGTTCAGAGGATTGTTTAGTTAAAATATTGGGCAGTTATAAGTTCCAAACACCAGTTAATGTTATTGCAGATAAATTCTCAGCTAGTGCACGTGAAGCAATAGAAAAATCTGGAGGGAAAGCAATTGAACTAGCTGTTAAAATAGAAGGGGATTAATCAAACGTAATGTTAACTACATTTGTAAATTGTTTAAAAGTAAAAGAGCTGCGTCAAAGAATACTTCTGACGCTTGCTTTATTATTTGTTGCACGTATCGGAGCAAATATTCCATTGCCAGGATTAGATACAGCACCATTAAACGAGTTTATGCTTTCTAAAGCGGCAAATGGTAATGGGCTACTTGGAATGTTTAACATGTTTACAGGCGGTGCCCTAATGAAAGGGGCTATTTTCGGGCTTGGAATCATGCCATACATCAGCGCATCAATTATTTTGCAGTTACTAGCAGCAGTTAATCCATCATTAGCCAGAATAAGTCAAGAAGGAGAATCTGGGCGTCAAAAAATCGCTCAATACACACGCTATACTACTATTTTAATATGTTTAATACAAGGTTTCTTACTTGTAACAGCATTGACTAATTACCCAGAAAAATTATTTTATGGATTTGATCAAGCCCAGTATGGGAATCTAGTAATAATAAACAAAACTCATTTCTTTGTTTTATCTACAATAATATTAACCACAGGAACGATGGTATTAATGTGGTTAGGTGACCAAATAACTCAATATGGAATTGGGAACGGAATATCATTGTTAATTGCAGCAGGAATACTATTCAGTATGCCTAGTGCATTGTCTCAAGCAATTATTTTATTAAAATCACCAACAGATATAGTGAATAATTCGTTAAGTCTATGGCATGGGCTACTTATGCTAGCTTTACTATTTTGTGTTGTAGCATTAATGATAGCTGTAACGCAAGGTGATCGACGCATACCAGTACAGTATGTTAAACGCATAATTGGTCGAAAAATGTATAGTGGTCAATCTTCTTATTTGCCACTAAAAATTAATTATTCTGGTGTTATGCCCGTTATATTTGCTAGTGCAATATTATTATTTCCTCAGCAAATTTTTGCATATATTGGAGCATCAACTGGAATTAATTTCTTTCAATCACTATCCAGGGCACTTATGCATGGATCAGTTACTTATTATTGCATCTACGGCTTATTAATTCTATGTTTCAGTTATTTTTGGGTATCGATGATGTTTCGTCCTGCACAAATAGCCGATGAATTAAAAAAAAATGGAGGATATGTTCCTGGTGTACGTCCAGGTAATGACACAGCAAAGTTCATCGATTTTGTAATGACAAGATTGACTCTAGCTGGAGCATTATTTTTAACTTTAATTGCCCTACTTCCAGATTTTGTTTGTTTCATCTGTGGAATACCGTATTCTATCGCTCTATTTTTTGGTGGCACAGGAACACTTATCGCGGTCGGGGTTATGTTGGAAACAATCAAACAAGCTGAAGGATATTTATTACAAAAAAACTATGATGGTTTTTTAAAGAAAAGTAAATCCCACGCCAGGAGCGATATCGCAAACAATAATCAAATAGACATAAAATACTCTAAATATATTCGTATAATTTTATATACATCTATTGCCATATTTACCATTTATCTACTATTCTGGATTTTACACAAATAATGAGTAAAACAATTCACATAAAAACTCCTGAAGAAATCGAAAAGATGCGTGCTGCATGTCGTGTAGCGGCAGCGGTTCTTGATAGAATGGTAAATTTTGTCAAACCTGGAATTTCAACACAAGACCTTGATGATTTTGGGCGTGATCAAATGAAAGAATTTGGTGCAACTAGTTCCGCATTTGGATACCCAGGAACAAAATGCAAATATCCAGCGTATTCATGTATCTCCGTCAACGATGAACTTGTCCATGGTATACCATCTAAAAGTGTCATCCTCAAAAATGGTGATGTTCTAAGTATTGATCTTGCACTATATTATGACGGATTCGCAGGAGATAATACTCGCATTGTACGTGTAGGGATAGTAGATCCTATCGCAGACAAATTTTCTAAAGTCGCTGAAGATGCCCTGTTAATTGGCATTAGTAAGGCATTGCCAGGTAATAGAATTGGAGACATTTCACATGCGATAGAAAGTTTTGTTCTTGATCATAATTTTGGGGTTATCAAAGAATTTGTTGGTCACGGTATTGGTCGGAAAATGCATGAACCACCATCAATTCCAAATTATGGACGAGCCCATACTGGACCATTATTAAAACCAGGAATGACGCTAGCAATTGAACCAATGATTACATTGGGAAAGCCAAATATTTATGTTTGCGACGATGGATGGACTGTAAAAACATGTGATGGTTCGTTAGCTGCGCATTGTGAACATACAATTTTAGTAACAAATAGTTCGCCAGAAATCTTGACTTTAGTGAAAAAATGATTTTTGAGAAGGTTTGACATAAAAACATTTAATAATTTAGGAAGAATATGCCTCGTATTTTAGGAGTTGACATTCCAGATAATAAGAAGATCACTTATGCCTTACGATACATTCAGGGTATAGGGTTAAAACGTGCGCAAATTATAACAGTTAAAGCTGGACTAAATCCTGATATGCGCTCAAATGAATTAAATGAAGAGCATATCAACAAGATAACTTCTGTTATTAATAATGAAGGATGGAAAATTGAAGGTGATTTGCGACGTGAAGTAATGGCTAATTTGAAGCGATTACAAGCAATAAAAAGTTATAGAGGTATGCGACATTACCGTGGATTACCGGTGCGTGGTCAAAGGACATCAACAAATGCCCGTACTCGAAAAGGCGCAAGAAAAACGGTAGGAATTATATCAAAAAAGGATTAATGTAACAAATACTAAAATTTAAGGAACAAATGAGCGATTCATCAAATACAAAGGAAACTACAGAAGTGGCTGTTAGTACAGAAGAAGAAGTCGCTAATAAAGATCTTAGGTCTTCTGACAGTCTAGATGCTTTATTTGGGGATGATAAAGCAGAAATAAAAATTCGAAAAGCAAAAAACAGTAAAAATGTTTCAAGTGGGAAATGTACAATACTTGCAACATTTAACAACACTCATGTTACTTTTTCTGATATGAATGGAAACGTCATCTCCTGGTCAAATGCAGGAAAATGCAATTTCCGAGGATCACGCAAGTCAACTACATATGCTGCTCAAGTAGTTGTACAAGATGCTGGACGAGCGGCAATGTCGCATGGTTTAAAAGAAGTAAAAATTTTTGTAAAAGGGCCAGGCATCGGACGTGACTCTGCTATTAGAGCCGTACAGTCACTCGGTATAATAATTGATGAAATTACAGATGTTACAGCTGTACCTCACAATGGCTGTCGCCCAAAGAAAGCTCGTCGTGTGTAAAATTATATTATAAATTAAAGGAATTTCATTATGTCACGTTATATCGGTCCAAGAGCAAGAATTAATAGACGTTTTGCACAAGCAATTTTTACCCCTGGCAATGCAGAAGAACGCAAGCCATACATACCTGGTATGCACGGCCCAAGATTACATCGAAAAATATCAGAGTATTCTGCAGGGTTAATCGAAAAACAAAAAGCTCGTTTCATGTACGGGATGTCTGAAAAACAATTTCGTTTAGCTTTTACGAAGGCCAAGAATAAAAAGGGAGTCACTGGAGAATTATTTTTACGAATACTCGAGATGAGGTTAGATAATGTTGTTTATAGTCTCGGGCTAGCCAAGAGTCGAGCTGCTGCTAGACAATTTGTAACTCATGGGCATATTCTAGTCAACGGTAAGAAAGTGAATATTCCAAGCTATGAATGTTCAGCAGGAGATATAATAGAAGTATCCAATAAGGCTCATTCACGTCAATTAGCAGTTAATAATATTGAAATGACGCGCTTTAGAAATGTCCCAGTATGGTTAGATTTTAATTCAACATTAATGAAAGGAACTGTCAATAGACATCCTGAACGTGAAGAGATCACGAAGGATATTAATGAACAACTAATTGTAGAATTTTACAGCCGATAGTATTTTAAAGGAAAAGAGTTTTATGGTAAAACGATTAGGTAAGTTTGAGCTACCAACCAAATTAACAAAAGTTGACCAAACAGCAACAGATACGTATGCAATGTTTCTAGCGGAACCTTTCGAAGCAGGGTTTGCTCATAGCATAGGAAATGCTTTAAGGCGCATACTGTTAAGTTCTATCGAAGGAGCAGCTATTGTTTCAGTAGAAATTGACGGCGTATATCACGAATTTCAGAGTATTCCTGGCATAGTTGAGGATGTTACGGAAATCATTTTAAACATAAAAAAACTCCTCTTTAAAGTTGAAGAACGCAACAGTATAATACTAAACATAGATGTTACAAAAGAAGGGAAAGTGCTAGGTAGTGATATCACCAGTGATAATGAGTTTACTCTTCTAAATCCTAATCAGGTAATATGTACTTTAGATACTAAACAACGATTTGTCGCACGTATGGAATTGCAAGTAGGACGTGGATATGTTTTAGGGAGCGAACATCCTAATAAATCAAAAATCGGGTTATTACCAATCGATGCAATGTTTAGTCCAGTAAAATTAGCAAAATATTCTGTATACGATACACGTGTTGGACAAATGACAGATTTCGATAAATTAGCATTAGAAATTTGGACGGATGGAAGAATTACACCATCTGATGCTCTAAAAGAAGCTGCTGCTGTTTTAAAACATCACATTGCTATATTTGATTTAGCTTCCGCAGAAGAAATAGAATTTGATACTACTACTCAAGAAGTAAATGATGAACAAAATCGTTTGCGCAAACTGTTAAATATGAGTGTAAATGAAATTGAGCTCTCTGTTCGTGCAGCCAATTGCTTGAACAATGCCAATATCATGACTGTTGGTGAATTAGCACTAAAGACAGAAAACGACATGTTGCGCTATCGAAATTTTGGAAAAAAATCGCTCAATGAAATAAAAGAAAAACTTGAAGAACTTGGATTGTCTCTTGGAATGAAGGTCGACATGAGATTGTTAGACAGATCTTAATATCGTAAAAATTTTTTTAAGGAAGGAATAAATGCGTCACGGTAAACATCGATATTCTTTAGGATGTAAAAAGGAACATCGCGAAGCTTTAATGGCTAATTTAGCTTCCGCTTTATTTAAGCATGGAAGAATTAATACTACATTAACTAAAGCTAAAGCATTACGTCCATTTGCAGAGAAAATTATAACATTGTCAGTAAAGGCTTATAAATCTACCGATGCTGCAGTTAAGTTACATTATCGTCGTTTGGCTATCTCTCGCATACGAAATGAAGAGGCGGTAAAAGAATTGTTTGATGTAAAGTCATCTGAATTTATAAAACGCAATGGTGGATATACTCGTATATATAAACTCGTTCCACGCATTGGAGATGCGGCTAAAATGGCGATTATTGAGTTAGTGTATGCTGATGATAAAGGATACTCAAAATCTCGTAAAAGTCGTAGAAGTAAAAAACAAATTAAGGAAACAAAACCACAAGTTGTTTCTGATGAAAAACCCAGTGAAGAAGTCCATTCTATAGACACTGAATCAGAAAGTTAATAAAAACTTTTAAGCAATAGAGGTATGTAACATGAATTTTTATACATTTATTGCTTTTTTTATTACAATTTTTGTTAGTACATATTTGTTTTTTACGTTCATTGGAGAAAATTGTGAAGTAATACAGTCACGCTTTCAACATGCTTTTTGGTGTAAAACATGCAATAAGTTTGTATCAAGTGCTGAAAAAGCGAAATCTATCAAATGTCCAAAATGTGGAGATAAATGTACGCTAGCTAGGTTTTAACAATATAGTCTCCAAACATAAACGAACTGATTAACAAACAACTATTTGTTTTTTTAACAGTAAAAAAAATGTTTCATAACATTGCAGTCGTAGTTAATAAATTAAAGCAAGGAGCGTTATCTTTTGCCGAAAAGTTTTCTAAAAAGATAAAAGATATATATAATATAGACTACACAATTTTTCAAAATTATCCAATAGAATCATCTGAGCTAAACAATTACGACTTATGCATAACACTTGGTGGAGATGGCACATTACTAGGGATAGCCTCAATACTTGCTAAGCATTCCATACCAGTATTAACAATTAATCATGGATCACTTGGTTTTCTCGCTGCAACTGATACAGTACATGCTATTAATGCAATTAATGATGTCCAAAGTGGCAATTTTTTAATTTCTGAAAGGAAGTTACTTGAAGCAAATGTTAAAAATAAAATAGTCATAGGGCTTAATGAAATAGTCATACGTAACATAGTATGTTCGCGAACTGCAAAATTTGTATTATATATTAATAATCAAGAAGTTACTAGGTATGTAGCAGATGGTCTGATTATATCTTCCAGTACAGGATCAACTGCATATAATTTATCTGCTGGTGGCCCAATAATAAGTCCAACATTAGATGCGATAATATCCACTCCAATATGTCCACATTCCGGCTTAAGGAGTTCATTAATTTTTTCAACCGACGCACAATTATCCATTCACAGCAGTAATAATGATCCATTAGCAGTATACTGCGATAGCAATTTCGTTGAAAAATCTGCAGAAATAACCATAAACATCAGCAAAAATACGTTACAACTTATCAAATTAAAGCAAAATTCTTTTTTTGATACTTTACGTATGAAATTAGATATTTGATACTTGACGTATGGAATTTAGTAGACCTGTTAACCTGCATTCAGCATGTTCATTTTTAACCGAGATATTGTAAGCATCAACGTCACCAATTATAAACACCTTATTTTTTCCACGAGTAATAGCAGTATAAATAAGGTTACGTTGTAGCATAATGTAATGTTGTTTAAGTAAAGGAATTACAACAACTGGGAATTCACTACCTTGAGACTTATGAATACTAATAGCATAAGCCAAAGCTAAATCATTAATTTCAGAACGAGATAATGATACTAGTTCGTGGTTAAATTGCACAGACATAGTATGTTCAATTGGATCAATATTTATTACACGCCCTAAATCACCGTTAAATATCCCCTTATCATAGTTATTTCTAACCTGTAATACCTTATCTCCTACTCGAAATTGGCACCAATCTACAGAATATGAATGATCAATGAATGTATCTTGTAAGATTTTATTTAAGTTCTCTGTTCCGGCAACTCCTTTATGCATAGGAATTAAAATCTGACTATCATTTATAGGGTCTATATTATACCAGTGTGAAAGAAAATTTTTACATAATTCTACTACTTTATTAACGCAATCTTGTGGACTATTAGATGTAATAAAATGAATATCTTGCTTCGGATCTACTTGCGATAAATTATCAAAATATTTGTATGGATATATTGTACTATTATTTCTGATGGAATAAGCAACTTTTACAATATCACTGCAACCTTCTTGACGAAAAATTTTATTTAATCTTGAAACTGAAAACTTTTCAGAAATAATCATATCATTTAATACATTACCTGGTCCAACCGATGGAAGTTGATCAATATCCCCAACAAACATTACAGCTGTGTAACTTGCTACAGCTTGCATCAATGAAGATGCAAGAAATGTGTCTAACATACTAGATTCATCTATTATTAAATAATCGACGTCTAATTTATTATCTGCAGAATAATTAAACCTCTTTTCGTTTGGTATATATTGTAATAAGCGATGTATAGTTTTTGCTTCTACCCCTGTTGTTTCAAACAATCTTTGTGCAGCACGTCCAGTAGGAGCACACAGCGCAATTTTTGTACGTTTAGCACTTAAAATAGAGACTAAGGCACGCAAAATAGTAGTTTTCCCCGTACCCGGACCACCAGTAATAATATTCAATTTATTACTAAGAGCCAAACGCAATGCCTCTACCTGTTCATTAGCAAAAACAAACCCTTCCTTGCTTTGTGCCCATTGTATAGCAGCTTCAATATCTAGTTTTGGGACATTACACTGTGAGTCTCGGGATATACGAATCAGTGAATGTGCAATATTATACTCAGCATTATACAGTGCTGATAATTGCAAGATATTAGTTTTAATTTCAAAAAGCTGATTGCACGTTATCATTTTAGCAATGCGTTCCTCAATTCGTTCAGTAGTAATCTTTAATAAAATCTGCACACTACGAACTAATTTATCTCGCTGAATACATGTATTGCCAGAACTTTCAAATTCTCCAAATATGTACAATATTCCAGCTTCTATTCTGGAAAAATGAGTTTCCGGAATTCCAATATTTTTCGCAATTTTATCAGCGGTCTTAAACCCAATACCAGGCACTTCTTTAGATACTCGATAAGGATCTGTTTCTAATATTTCTCTGGCCCGCTCACCATACATATCATATAAACGCAAACATATACTATTGGAGACCTCATATGTTTGCAAAAAAATCATGATATCTCTTATTGTAAATTGTTGATCCCAGGCCGACTTTATCTTTGCAGCACGCTGCTTACCAATACCATCCACCTCTAATAGACGTGCTGACTCCGTAGATAAAACACTAAACGTATCTTTCCCAAAATGATCTACTATTTTCTTAGCATATATTTTACCAATACCTTCTATTAATCCACTACCTAAATAACGCCGAATTCCTTTAACATCTGATGGTAACTTTGATTCAATTTTAGTAAAATTAAACTGTTTACCATGTTTTTCATGATTCGTCCAATTACCTTCTACTTCTATAACTTCTCCACATTGGGTATTCGGCATCAGACCACAAATTATTATACTTGTATCATCATCTAACTTCAATTCTGCAATAGAATACCCATTAGAAGCGTTACGATATATGATCCTTTCTAATGAACCGGATAATTTTTCTTCAGTTGTAAAATCTGACATATTTTATTCTTTAAAAGCAGATACAAGCGCATTTAATGTTTGTTTAGCATCTCCAAATAAGACTCTAGTATTAGGCAGACTAAATAATTGATTTTCTAATCCAGAAAACCCCGCACCATTACCACGCTTAAGAACGAGTACATTTTTCGCAAGATGAGCATTAATTATTGGCATACCATATATTGGAGAACCTTTTTCATTAACAGCTGCAGGATTTACCACATCATTTGCACCAATAACAACAGCGACATCAACAGTAGAAATATTTCTATTAATCGTATCAATATCGATAAGTTTATCATACTCGATATTTGCTTCAGCTAATAACACATTCATATGTCCTGGCATTCTTCCAGCAACGGGATGAATAGCAAATTGTACATCAGCACCATTATCTTCTAAAATTTGACTTAATTCTTTAACTGCATATTGTGCTTGCGCGGTTGCCATCCCATATCCTGGGATGAACACTATACTCCTTGCACTTTCTAAAATAAAATATGCATCTTCCACTGAAATTGCTACTGGTTCGCGATATTGCATACCATTATAGCTTTGTTTATCGTTACCAAATTTCTTAAACAATACGCTTATTAGCGATCGATTCATCGACTTACACATTATGATTGTTAAAATTATTCCACTAGCACCAACCAAACATCCTGCAACAATTAATACAGAGTTCATAACAATGAACCCTGCAGCCGAAGCAGCTAAACCAGATAAGCTGTTTAATAATGAAATAACTACCGGCATATCACCACCACCAATAGGCAGCGTTATTGTAACTCCTAAAATAAGCGACAATAATGTCACGCATATCACAATGCACAACGGCAATGTACTATCCATCAATAAAATATTAAGTAATACTGAAAAAATAATAACACAACAAATGCTAGCATTGAAAATATTTTGAAATTTAAATGACATTCCACGTGATGGTATCTTCTTCCCAAGTTTTAAATATGCTATAATACTACCTGAAAAAGTAATACCTCCTATTATAATCGCTGCAAAAATTGATAAAACAACTAAATATATAGAAACATCGGGATACTTAAGTAAATATTTGTCCCAATTCATTTGGTAAATTATATAATATTCCGCAACACCAACTAACAAACTAGCTAATCCCCCTAATCCATTTAATAATGCAACCATTTCCGGCATAGCTGTCATCTTTACTCGGTGGGATAATAAATATCCAATCAATGCACCAATACAGATACCTACCACTATTAATCTATAAGAAATAATCTGTTTATCTAGTAATGTCACTATAACTGCTAATAACATTCCACAAGCTGATAAAATATTCCCATTTCTGGCAGTTTGTGACTTTCCTAACATTTTTAATCCCAAAATAAACATCACGGAAGCTAATATATAAGCGAACTTCGTAATCAATTGCATAATGTTGGATACAAATGAAGTAATAATACTTTTCAAGCCATATATCGATTTATTTATAGGTAAAAATAAACACTAAATGATACATTTATATTGACAAAAGTAACGA
Source organism: uncultured Opitutia bacterium (assembly GCA_965120425.1). Lineage (GTDB taxonomy): Bacteria > Verrucomicrobiota > Verrucomicrobiia > Opitutales > JAIRKQ01 > JAIDVZ01. Next base: position 1,639 of record CBCPNC010000104.1, on the reverse strand, counting down.
ATAATACATTTTCTCAGAAAAGAAGAAATTTTGTTTAGTATTCTTGTAAATAGGAGGTTTATTATGAGAGAATTAATACCGTTTAATGAAAAATCCGACAGTTTCTTATATCCACGAAATGTTTTCAATGATTTCGGAGATTTGATAGAGGATTTTTGGAATCTAAATAAAAACTTACATTTTGATCCAAAAACTACAACATTTAAAATCGATGTAAAAGAAACAGATAGCGCATATTTCATTGAAGCTGAACTTCCTGGGATAAAAAAGGAAGATATCAACATTGATATTAATAAACAAACATTACGAATTAGTGTAAATCATAAAACACAATGTGATACATCATCTAATGGATATGTTCATCGCGAAAGATGTACGAGTTCTATGAGCAGAAGTATTAGATTAGCTGATGCTCAGTTAAATGATATAAAAGCTAAGCTTGATCAAGGCATTTTATACATTACTGTAGCGAAATGCTGCACTGAAAAAGATAATTGTCGAAGGATTGAAATCGAATAAATTATAAATGGAAGGTTCAAATCTTCCATCATTGGGATTTTTATAAGGTGGTGTTATTATTTTCTTGTTTAAAATAAATTTTCATTTTGCACACCTTTAATCCCTACTTTTTGCCATCCTTTGCTTGTCAATACTCGTCCTTGCTGAGTACGCTGTAAATAGCCTTCTTGAATTAAATACGGTTCATGGACCTCTTCTAAGTTTTGAACTTCTTCACCAACAGCAATTGCAATGGTACCTAACCCCACTGGTCCACCATGATAAAATTCCGCCATCGTGCTGAGAATTTTCTTATCCAAATCATCTAACCCATCCTTATCAATCTCTAATAATTCAAGTGCAGAGTAAGCAATATTACAATCAATAATATTCACTGATTTTTGTTGAGCAAAATCTCGTACAAAACGCAAAAGATTATTTGCTATCCTTGGAGTTCCACGTGAACGACTAGCAATTTCCACTGCACAATCATCTTTAACTTGAATATTAAACAGTTTTGCGCTGCGTTTAATAATTGCACATAAATCATCAATTGAGTAATAATCTAACCGTGACTGCAAAGTAAATCGACTTCTCAATGGCGCACTTAAAAGCCCTGTACGTGTAGTGGCTCCTACCAAGGTAAATTTCGGAATTGATAAACTTACACTTCTCGCATTTGGCCCTTGGTCAATCATAATATCGATACGAAAATCCTCCATTGCAGAATACAAATATTCTTCAATTACGCGCGGCAACCTATGAATTTCATCGATAAATAAAATATCAGCATGTTCCAATCCTGTTAACATTCCAGCGAGATCACCAGGTTTTTCAATGACAGGTGCAGATGTAATTTTAACATTTGTTTTCATTTCATGCCCAAGTATCATGGCTAATGTTGTTTTCCCGACACCTGGGGGACCACTAAATAATATATGGCTCAATGCATCTCCACGCTGCCTAGCAGCACTAGTCATTATTTTTAACCGTTCGATCGTCTTTTTTTGTCCAACAAAATCTAAAAAATCCCCTGGTCTTAAAGAGAGATCCTTTTCATTATTCGATGAATTTAGTCGCTGCAAAATATTATTATTGTTCTGCATTATTTGGGAAAAATTAAAGCAAAAACTAACTTATA
>CBCPNC010000103.1:0-9915 GCA_965120425.1 uncultured Opitutia bacterium | reverse complement strand
TCGTGTGAAACGTTTTTTAGATTTTATAGGATGAATTTCACTTTTGTTTACTGTAGTGCTTGTTTGTTATTTTGTATAGTATGTATTGTACAAAAATTTCGCTCTAATCAGCCAAGTGAAGAAAAAGTTAGTGCTTTATTTGTTTCTAAATTAAATGTTTTAGTAAATTTTTCTATTTTTTTTCTGTTAACTTTTATAGCTCCAGTAGTAACTTTTTATTTTTTAAAAAAAGTACTGGGTTTTTGTTATTTAAAAGAACCTGATTTAGTACTATCATCAATGTTATTGACGCAAGTAATTACACTGATGTATGTTATTTGGCTTAGAAAGCACTGGAATATAAAAAATAATTTTCTGCCTTTAAAAAATATTTTTCAAATTAGCTTGGTATCGTTTGGTTGGATTTTCCCTATTACTTTAATTACTTCGTGTTTGTGGATTGCTATTCTTTGGGTATTGAAAAATTGTGGCTTTAATATAACTTTTGAAGACCAGAGTACAGTAGTTTTATTTTCCCAATTAGATTGTTCGTTGTTTAAGTTTTTATTTTCTGTAATAGTGGTGTTCATTGCTCCATTTATTGAGGAATATGTATTTCGTGCCGGAATTTATAGAATTTTAAAAGGCTCATTTAGTAAAAAGTTTGCAGCATTTTGTACTAGCATGGTATTTGCTGGTATGCATGTAAATTTAGTTTCATTGTTGCCGTTATTTGTATTAAGTCTTCTTTTGATAGAAATCTATGAAAATAGTGGAAACGTCTACATTCCGATTGTAGTTCATGGAGCTTTTAATTTAAACTCCATTTTGTTACTATTGCTTTCAATACCAAGTTAAATGCAATATCAATTCATTAGTTCATCTATTGATGATACCATTAGATTTGGACATACCTTATCTAAGGTATGTTCTGGACAAAATTTAATTATTCTGCTTAATGGTGATTTAGGAACAGGGAAAACAACGTTAGTTCATGGTCTGGCCTCAGGATTAGGAATAACTAGTAATGTGACTAGTCCATCGTTTAATTTATTAAATATTTATACGGGACCACAGTATACCCTCTATCATATTGACGCTTACCGAGATAAAAATATTTCTTGGGAATCTTTAATGCTAGATGACATTGTAAATGAACCGTTTTGTTGTATAATTGAATGGTCTGAAAATTTTTTCGAAATTCCACAATCAACAAATATACTCCAGATAAGTATAAAATTACTGAATAATGAACGCTATTTTACACTAGATGTAAGTTCTATAAATATGTCTTTTTTATTGTTGGAATGCTTTAAGACATCGGACTTATCGCTAGTGCTTATTTAAATTTTTTTATCAAAAATATAATCCAATGTTGCCCCTGATATTTCACTTGATGCATCTCTAACGAAGTCCATTTCTGGGGTTTTTTATCTAAAAAATAACAATACATTTGCCATACTACAAAAGTAGTAGGCCCAATTAATGATTTAAATTGTGTATTTATCAAGCTATTAAAAATAAGACGATTAGCCAAAGATACATTAAATATCTTAGAAAACTCAAATAAGATTTTTACTAGACATAGCCCCAATGTGTTATTAGCAATAATTTTTTTGTAATTTAGTATAGTATCAAGGATACTAACAACAATTTCTGTTGCTTTAAAAAGAGACTCTAGACTAGAAATATTCATACCTTTTATAGATTTAGGTAGTATATTGACGAATGAATGTAGTAATTTCACGGAAAACAAAAAGTTTGTTTCACCTTGATTATTTACAAATAAGCTACGTTTTTTTAGTAAAAGAGCAGCTGCCTTAGTAGCATTTGCTGAGAACTTTGCTATATTACTTGCTGTTTTATTAATATTACCTAAATTTAGTAGATTTGAGGTATTTATATTTTTTGATATTCCTTCTAAAGGATCAGCTATTTTAGATTTGATGTTCATTGCTTAGGAGAGCAAGTGTATTTTTTTTTATGGAATGTGTCAATAGAAATATTATCTTTACAATTGTGACAAAAGTTTTTCTAAAGTTTGTCTTTTTTCTATGTTTTCATGCAATAATTTTTTTGCTCCATTAATGACATTTTGCGGAGCTTTTTGCATAAATTCTGGATTGTTTAGTTTTTTCTGATTTAAGATAATTAATCTATTTAACTGCTCAATTTCAGCTAAAATTTGTTCAGTAGTATTTGTTGATTCTTCAGTTTGTTGATCTAAATAGATTGTGCCAAATTTTGTTACAGTTGCTGGTAAATTGAGCATATGGTCTGTAAATGTAAATGATGTAATTTTTAACATTCTACATATAATATTTGTTGAACTAGAAATATTGTAATCTTTATTTGGTTGTACTATAATTTTAATCTTTTTAGATTTTTTTGTCTTTTGTTGAGCAATAGTTGTGCGACAAATATTTATAAACTCACGTATGTTTATGATGTTTTCTAATTCTGCTTCATTTAGTTTTAAAACACTTAATATATTTGATAAATCTTCAGCAGTTTCACAATAAACATCTTGAATGAAAGTTGTAACATCACCAAAACCACAAGCATGCCAAAGTTCTTCGGTAATAAATGGAATAAATGGATTTAATATAAGTAGAAGTTGACGCAAAATAATGTCATGTATAAGTAAAACATCATTGTTCCCATTTTGTATACGTTGCTTAGAGACTTCTACATACCAATCACAATAATCATTCCAAAAAAAGTTATAAGCGGTTTGTACTGCACTTGTTATTTCATATTTTGAAAAATGTGTATTGATTTTTGCTCTGAAATTTATGAGTTGCAGTAATATTGCATGATCTTCTGGTTCAAGTTGTTTAACATGAGAAATTATTGACTGTAGGGATGATTTATCATAGTCTAACCCGTTTATTAAACGGAATCTGCAAGCATTCCATAATTTATTGCAAAAATTTCTTCCAAGAGTAATTTTATTTTCATCGAAAAGTATATCTTGCCCATAAGGAGCACTAAGTAATAGTCCTAGACGTAGGCCATCAGCACCATATTTTTCTATTAAATCTAGTGGTTCGGGGGAATTTCCTAAGCTTTTAGACATTTTTCGTCCGAGAGAATCGCGGATTATTCCTGTAAAATATACATTGTGAAATGGAATGCGCTGGTAAATTTCTTCGATACTTAAAGTTTTTTTCTCGTTATCAATTAACTCTAGAGAAGCTATTATCATGCGGGCTACCCAAAAAAATATAATATCAGGTCCAGTGACAAGTGTGTCAGTTGGGAAAAAATAATCGAATCCGAGATCATGCATCTTATCTTTATTTGGCCAACCGAATACACCAAATGGCCATAACCACGAAGAAAACCAAGTGTCTAGGACATCTTCTTCTTGTTCCCAATTTTCTGTATCATCAGGAGCATCGGTTGATACGTGCCAATTTTGAGGATCATTGCGATCGGTATTGTTTTTATACCAAACGGGGATTCTGTGTCCCCACCATAATTGTCGACTAATGCACCAATCTTGTATATTATCTAGCCAATGAATATATGTTTTCTCCCATCGTTTTGGATAAAATTCTATTATTCCTTCAGTAATGGCTAGTTTCGCTTCTCTTATTTTAGGGTAATGTAAAAACCATTGTTCGGATAATTTTGGCTCAATTGGTACATTGCCACGTTCAGAAAATCCGATGTTATTTAAATACTCTTCTTCTTTTGTTAGAAGGTTGTTTTTAGCTAATTTTTCGGCAATTTTTATACGTGCATCAAAACGATCTAATCCTTGAAATTCTTGAGCTGTTTTGTTTAATGACCCATCTGGGTTTAACACATTTACAATTGGCAAGTTATGTCTCTGCCCTATTTCAAAATCTACTTTATCATGAGCAGGAGTAATTTTTAATGCACCAGTCCCGAAATCTTTAATAACTGCGTCATCTGCGATTATTGGTATAATCTGCCCAAATAATGGACATCTGCAATGTTTCCCAATTAAATTTTTATATCGCTCATCAGTAGGGTTGACTGCGATAGCGACATCTCCCATGATTGTTTCTGGTCTTGTAGTTGCAACTTCAATATAGTCTATAGAAGATTCTTCTAATAAGTATTTAATATAGTATAGTTTACTTTTTTGTGGTACCATTTTTACTTCTTCATCACTTAGTGCAGTGAGAGAAATGGGGCACCAGTTTACCATACGTTTCCCGCGATATATATATCCGCGATTATATAATTCTACGAAAGCTGTTGTTACACCCTTGCTATAGTCTTCGTCAAGAGTATGTTTTTTGTTTTTCCAGTCACATGATACACCCAACTTACGTAATTGTTTTAGTATAATTTCTCCATGTTCATTGCGCCATTTTTTTGCATATTCTAAAAATTTTTCACGACCAATATCTTGCCTAAGTATTCCTTGTTTATTTAATTCTTTTTCTACACGAGTTTGCATAGATATGCCGGCGTGATCGGTTCCCGGTATCCAAATTGCAGAGCGATTGTTGTGACGTGCATAACGCGTTAAAAGGTCCTGTATTGTATTGTTTAATAAATGTCCCATGTGTAATACACCTGTTACATTTGGCGGTGGCATGAGTACACAAAATGGTTTTTGTAGATTATTAATATGTCGATCAAAACAACCGCAATTTATCCATTGATTGTACCATTTATCTTCTATTTCTTTTGGTGAAAAAGTCTTAGATAATTCATTCATGCTCAATTAAGCAAAATACTATTTGCTAATAAAAGTCGAGAATAAGGTATAAAAATTAATAAATTTTTACTGTAACGAATGATTGATTTGTATTATTAATATTATTTGTGCTATCTAGCTTAGATAGTGTGCACATTAATGGAATATATGGTTCTGTTTGTCCAGTTGCAGTATCAAATAAATTATTAATCATTTTAATATAAATTATGTAATTTTCACTTTTAATATTATCTTGATTTAATTCATCATATGGTACAAATTTCCGAAATATTATATCGCTGTCTTCGGAGTTTATAACATATAAAGGTGTGTTATTGCGGATTAGGTGTAAAATTTTATTGTAATCTTGAGTATCGATAAATGTTAGGAAATCATTGATAATTTCTCTTTCTTTTAAGGTATCAAGATTGCTATTTTTTATCGCGATTTGAATATAAAATAAAGCAGAAAAAGTCGGGATAATTATCGATATTATAGCTAGTGAGAATATTAGCTCTAAGAGGGAAAATCCTTTTAAGTGCATGTTATTTACTGTTCCAGTTTCCTATTATATTTTTTTTATCACGAGAAATTGTAAAGATAGCGATTTTTTTCTTAATGGATTCTCCACGAATATAATTTTGAACTTCTTTTGGGAAGCAAGACTTAGGTATAACGACATCATTATCCATTACATTTTCCACTATGATACATATTTCAGGGTTATTGAATGCGTCAACAATTACTGAGCGGTCTATAGATCCATCCTTCTTATGTAAGAAATGTTCATTTTCGAAAGTATAGAAATTTTTTCTAAGTGGATTTAATGCTATTTTATCTTTTGATGATAATTGAGTACCATCTGGGTTTTTCCCAGTTAGTGCTTTTATTAGTAATTCAGAATTTCCTTCTCTGTTTAACCATATTAATTCTTCTGAACCAAGGAAAAAGGGCATTTCTCCATATTCTAAACAATAAGTTGTTAGTGCGGATTCTAGTTCTAAAAACTGTACCCTTGTTTTGGCTATTAGTACTGCTTTTTTGTGTAAAGAAAAGCTATAGGTCAATAGGCTAGATAATACGCTTATTGTTAATAATAAAAATAAAGCTAGTAAAAGTTTTTTGTTACTCATATTCATCTGCTATAAATATCGTCTATTAATTCTTTATTATCTATATATCCATTAGGTCCCATGGAAAATAGAACATAATTATCATCTGGGTCCCCTGAGTATTTATAAACATAAGGATTTCCCCAAGGATCAATTAATATTTCATTTGATAATTTCCATTTATGACTTTTTAAAAAGCTTTGAGATTTTTGTGAAAGAGCAGCATATAAATTTACAGCATTTTGATTGTTCGTTTCAAAGTTTCCCGTTGGGTATGTTCCACAGAGCTTATTATAATTTTCTAGAGCACAATTTAATATTGCTAGTTCTTCTTGCGCTTTCTGATATTTAATATCATGATTTCTATTTATGTAAGTTCTAAAGAAAACGACGAAAATTATTAAAATTACTCCTAATATGCACAAGTTTTCGACTAATGAAAATCCGTGGTTGTTTTTCATACTCAATCCCTTTGAAAAAATACTCTATAATGTATTGTGTATAGTAATCTTTTCATGTCAAACTTTCTTTAGTTATAAATTTAAATTTGCATATTAACATTTATTTAATAGATTTTGCACCTGATTATGGATAGTTTTGAATCAATTAGTTCGCGCTTGATTAAACAACCTGGTTTTTGGATGAAAATTTGTATCGGAATAATAATTTCCATTGTTCCTTTGGTTAACATTTTTTCATTAGGATATTTAGTTCGCATCATTGATGAAAATCAGAATGAGCCTGATATTATTTTACCTATATGGGATTTTTCCAGGCAAAACTTAAAATATAACTTTTTGAAAGGGCTACATGTTTTGTTGCTCTTGATCTTTTTTTTATTTCTCCCGATGATGGTTGCCTATGTAATTGGGTTAGGTTTTACTTGGATATTTAGTTCAATAACTATACTATTAGTTGATGTTGCTTTTTTGGTCGGTATGCCGACTTCAGTTTACGCTATGTTTTTATTAAAAATACCAATGAATTATTGTCCACTAGGATAGTTTCTTCGATGTTTCAAATGACATTTAATACGTATAAATCTTTGTTTATGCCAGCATTTTTATTTTTATGCCTTAATATTTTAGTGTTCCAAATTTTCCCTAGTATTGTTTTGGGTGGTTCACTGTTCTTTGGATTGGTTTTTATGATCGCTTTCATTAGAAATTTAAAGATAGTTTATAATAGATAAGATAGATAATGAATATTATTTATGGATTAATTTTGTATTTACTGCTACTAATTAGCTTAAGTTTACATGAATGGGCTCATGGGTGGGCAGCATATAAGATGGGTGATAAAACGCCGCTATTGTTTGGACGATTAACTTTAAATCCTCTAGCACATATTGATATTATTGGTACGGTTATTTTACCGTTGGTAATGATATTGTTTCTTCCAAGTTTTGTAATGTTTGGTTGGGCGAAACCTGTTCCAATTAACTCGAATTACTTCCGTAATAAAAATTTTGGAGAAGTTATAGTAGCGATGGCAGGACCGTTGGTGAATTTAATTTTAGCTATAATTTCTGCGTTATTAGGAATTTGTTTTGTTAAAGTGTTTGGGGACAGTTGGGGGCACCTGTTTGGATTGATGATGTGGGTCAATCTTGTATTATTTATCTTCAACTTACTTCCTATCCCTCCATTAGATGGAGCGTATTTATTAAAGTATATTTTTCATGTATCAGATGTTACTTTTTATAGTTTATCAAGATACGGATTCTTTATTCTACTTATATTAGTAAATATTACAGCATTTAGAGTGTTGATTTTAGTGTCTATAGTTAAAATATTTAGTATAATTAATGTATTTGCCGGACTTCTTTTAAATAGTCCTTCCGTATCTTTAATTCCTTTTTAAAGTTTTTCAAAAACTGCACTCTGCAGCTAATGAATACCAAAGCATTTGTTTTACTCCTTTACGTGAACCCCATCCAGTAAAATTTGTCCAACTTAATCCGCTATTACCATTTGCTTCGAAATTAATACCTGTTTTAATCTTGGCATGTTCATTCAGCGCATATACTAGGTTTAATTTTGTGCCACCGTATATGTAGCCTTTATGTCCATTAATTGTTCCCCAAATTGGATTGTGATCCCAGAATTTATTTGTCCAATTTACACCATATGGTTTTTCAGCATGATCAAACCCTAAATAAGAGTCAGCTAAAATATAAGAGTGTTGTAGTCCGATTTTATCAAGATCATATTTAAAAAATAAATGTCCCACTGTTGTGAATTCTTTGAAATCGAAATTGTAGGATACACAAATAGTTGGCCGAAAGATAACATTTGCCCAAGCACTTATAAAAATTTCATTAGCATTTTCTTTTAATCCAACATCTAGCATATGGCTAGATGCTTCATAAAATGAATGATTTAACTCGTTCATTTTTGGATAATAAAAGTGAAGATATCCGCAGTAAATAGAAAATTTTTCAGTAATATTATGTTCATAACCAACATATGGAACAAGGACATCAAAGGATGCTTCAAATTGTCTATGAAAGGAGCTAGCTATTATTTCTCCAGATGTTTTTGATGTCTCTAATTCTGAACGTGACCGTAGTCCTGCATGTAATTTACCATGCTTAGTAGGATATGAAAAGTCAGTAAATGTAGTAAATATTGATTGCCCTAATTTCCTTCCACGATGTACATATTCTGATTTATAACCACATTCAGACAATACATGTAATTTGAGGGATTGGTTGTCTTTGGCAAATAAAGTTACAATACACAATACTATCAAACTAGGTAGAGAAATAGACTTAATAACATTCATCTTAAGGTACGTTCTTGTTCAATTATTAAACCTTAAATAAAATAAAAGAAAATTTTTAGAAATTTTAAAAAAAATTTTTTTTTTAACTTTTGTTTTTCGTAAAAAACTTTGTTTCGATTGTTTCTATATTTTAAATCAGTAATTTTGAGTTTTAAGGTAACATTGCAATTGTTGGATAAAGGAAGGTGCTTAAGATGTCTAAATTGTTGTTAAATAAATTAGTATTATAATAGATTTTTATCTGTATTTATGCGCTTTTTAATTAAAAAATCACTACATAAAAAATTATCAAATCAATCAAGTTGCACAAATCGATCTAATGCATCCAACTCTATATTTGTGATATGTAAAAAATTTGTTATAATTTTGCTAAAAAACAAATCCTATGTCGAAAAAACAAAAACAGGAGCAAATTAAAAATATTACGAGAAACATCGTAATAGATCAATTATTAGCATCTGAACCAGCTACTTTAAGTACTGAAACCTTATTAAAGGGCATTCAGTGCAGTTTTGAAGATTATACTTTAGAAGATTTGTTAGGGTTATTGGATGAAATGCTTAATAATAAAGAAGTTGTGAAAATTTTTGATGTAGAAAGTGGGGCGCGTTTTAAATTATCTATTATTGCAGATAAAAATTTCGATGAGGAGGATTTTTAATGTCTGATTTTCAGGAGCATCTTAAACGTATAAAATTATCACGTGAACGTGCGGCAGAAATTTTGAAGATTTGGTTGTCGGCAGAAGAAGCTGCTGTAGCATCTTTAGCATTTGCTTGGGAGCGTTTGTTTGATACATTGTGCAACAATGAGGATATTTCATTGTCTGATTTGAATACTATTAGCGGGGTAATACAGAAATTATCTGCAGTATACAACAATATCAAGCAAAATAAGGATGATGATAAAGAAGAATCTATCATTTCTCCGGAAGAGGTAATTAAACGTGCGGAAGAACAATTAAAACTGCTGTAATGAATCAACGTTCTACATTTTTTCTTCCATATCAAAAGAAGTGGATATGTGATAATTCTCGCATGAAGATCCTGGAAAAATCGCGTCAAATAGGAATGACGTTAGCAACGTCTTATCGTTTAGTCTGTTGTCATGCAGCTAATCAAAATAAACGAGATTCGTGGGTATGTTCACGAGATGAATTACAAGCAAAATTATTTGTTAATGATTGTAAAAATATTGCTAATATTTTGCAAGGTGTTGCTTGTTGTAGCAAAGTCAATTTAATGGATGTTAATTCTCGTTCATCTTCGTTTTCATTAACATTTGCTAATGGGTCATCGATTAATTCTTTATCTTCAAGTGCAGATGCGCACGCTGGGAAGCGTGGTACCCGTATAT
>CBCPNC010000102.1:0-11989 GCA_965120425.1 uncultured Opitutia bacterium | reverse complement strand
GCCTAAACGCATGCATAATCCATTAGAAGATATTATAAAGGCTAGTAAATTAGCGCGTGAGAAAAAATTAAAGGAAGCAGCGAAGCCAAAAGTTAAGCGAGAAGATGTCTCTCAAAGTGGTAAGCTTATTGTAAAGTCGCAAGATAGTATCATGGCAAAAAACTCCAATAGTGGAGCTACTACAGTTCCTTCCACAGAAAACAAAAATCAAGCTATAAATAACGATAGCGAACAAGAAATAATTGATTCGAAATTAAAAGAGGAGGCTGATCGTAGGCCAGTTTTCCGTCCATTTTTAAAAAAGATCGAGCGACCAGTAAAAAATACTGTCCTAAAGACTATTGTAGTAAAGCAACCGATAATTGTGCGCGACCTTGCGGAACAGATGAATGTGAAGCCATTCCAGCTAATATCGAAGTTGATGAGCATGAGTGTGTTCGCATCAATGAATCATGCACTGGAACCGGAAAATGCACAGCGAGTAGCAGAAAAATTTGGATATATATTAGAGATAAAACATCGTGGAGATGTAGAAACTAAAAGTAAACCAAATGTAGAAAAGAAAGTTGCGGTACCTGATAAGCTGCGAAATTTAACTTCTCGTCCACCAGTAGTTTGCGTATTAGGTCATGTTGATCATGGTAAGACTACTTTGCTTGATACCATTCGTAAAGCGCATGTCGCTAAGGGGGAAGCGGGAGGAATTACACAACATGTTGCAGCATATCAAGTGGAACATGAAGGGAAAAAAATAACATTTATTGATACTCCTGGGCATGCTGCATTTTCCAAAATGCGTGAACGTGGTGCAAATATTACTGATATTGCTGTTTTAGTTGTTGCTGCTGATGATGGTTTTATGCCGCAAACAGATGAAGCTTTAAATTTTGCTAAAAGAGCAAATATTCCAGTAATTGTTGCAATTAATAAGATCGATGCAAAGGGAGCAAATGTAGATCATGTTAAATTGCAAATGCAACAACGTGGAATTATGTCGGAAGATTGGGGCGGCGAAACATTATGTTCGTCGATCTCAGCACTTAATGGTACAAACATTTCGGAATTATTAGAGTTAATACTGCTGCAGGCAGAAATGATGGAACTGAAGGCAGATTCTGCGGATACTCCAAGTGGGGTGATCTTAGAATCACAAGTAGAGATTGGGCGTGGACCAACTGCCAGTGTTATAATTAAAGAAGGCTCGGTGCATATTGGTGATTGTATTGTTTGTGGAACGGCGTACTGTAAAGTTCGTGCACTATTAAATGATCATGATAAACCTATTAAAGTAGCTCTACCATCGACTCCTGTGAAGATTATTGGGTGGACTGGCGTACCAGACGTTGGGTCAGGTTTTTCTACAGTAAAAAATGAAAAGATTGCACGTGAAATTGTTGAAGAAAATATTGCAGCAGCTAAAATAAAGCGTGAAGAAGCACTCAAAAAGAACGAAATTGTAGATGTTGAGCAATTATTTTCAGCGATGTCGGAAGAAAATGATAAAGTTTTGAGGGTTATAATATGTGCTGATGTGCAAGGTAGTATAGAAGCATTAGAGGGGTGCTTGCTCGCTATTGACAGTAAAAAGGTGAAGCTTGAGATTATTGGACATAGTGTGGGAGCTATCAGCAAAAACGATATTGAATTAGCAAATACTGCAGAAGCTACGATTGTAGCATTTAATACAAAATTTGATGTTGGTGCTCAATCATTGGCCAAGAATTATGGTACAAAAGTCATACAACATAACATAATTTATGAAATTATTGAACAAGTTCAGGAAGCAATGGCGGACTTGTTAGATCCAGAATTACACGAACAGAAGGTTGGTGCTGCTGAAGTTCGACAGATTTTTCAGTTAAAGATTGAAACTGTTGCTGGATGCATGGTAACAGAAGGGAAGATTTTGCGCGATAAATTTGTACGTGTTGTACGCAAAAAAAATATTATTTTCCAAGGAAAGTTCGCTTCTATCAAACACTTAAAAGAAGATCTTACAGAGGTGCGTGCAGGATTTGAGTGTGGTATTTGCATCGCAGGATTTGAAGATTTTGAAATCGGAGATATTTTAGAATGCTTTGAAATCCAGAAAATCCAACCGTCATTATAAAATTGTTTATGAGTGAGTTGCGAATTGTTAAATTAAATCGAATTCTGTGTAATGAATTTAATAATATTTTGCGCACATTTTTTCGAGATATTTTATGTAATATTACAATAACTGCGGTGGATGTTTCTCCTGATCTACATGATGCTCAAGTGTTTGTTTCCATACTGGGGGATGTAGAGAATGAGAAAAAAGAAATAGATATGTTGCGTAATAATTTAGGAATTATTAAGAAACGTTTATTTTCTAGAGTACAGTTAAAATATGTACCACGTATGAATTTAAGAATAGATCATTCTATAAAACGTGGTCAAAAGGTTTTAGATATTTTAGATTCCTTGGAAATTCATGAATAGTACTGTTCCAGGTTTAGTGGAAATTTTATCAGCGTATCCGGCGTACAATGTCGTTGGGCATGTGAATCCAGATGGCGATTGTATTGGTAGTGGAGTTGCATTATGTCAAGTATTAGAGCAAATTGGGAAAGATGGATTTTTTATTCGTAATAGTCAAGTAGCAGATTATTTTGATTATTTCTTTAGAAATATTACTTCTGTAGACTTAGAATCTTGTAATTATCAATTACCTCTTATCTGTGTAGACTGCCCAGCTTATTCTCGAGTGGGAAAAATATTATTAGAAAAATGTGAAAGTCCATTTTTAGTTATCGATCATCATATTTCTAATAAAAAATTTGGGACGTATAATATTGTTGCTCCATATGCTGCTTCAACGACAGAAGTGTTAATGCAACTTTTAGAACGGGATAAAATTCATATAACTGCCAACATTGCTGAGGCGTTATATTTGGGGCTCATGACTGATACTGGGCGATTTTCATATAATACGTCGGTTAATACTTTTAAATATGCTTATGATTTAGTATCTGCTGGAGTAAATCCAAATAAAATATGTTCCATCATTTACGAAAATAATTCTATTATGCGATATCGTTTGCTTGAGCGTTTTTTAAACCATATGGAATTATTTAGTAATGATCGTGCGTGTTTATCGTATTTATCTACCGCCGATTTTATAGAGACTGGAGGGAGCCCGTTAGATACTGAAGGATTTGTTGGTTATGCGCGTGAACTTCAAGGAATATTAGTTGGATGTTATATTGAGTATCATGATGATTTTGTAAAATGTAGCATGCGATCATCAAATAAAGAATTACGTCTTGACTTATTAGCAAGTAAATTAGGTGGTGGTGGACATGCGTGTGCTGCTGGTTTTACGTCTGACATAGATACTTTTTCACGGAACATGCTTAAAAAACTGATTGATTCTCATATTAATAAATTTTTTATCAATCATGACAGATAATTTAGTTCCTACATTAAATGGTATATTACTAATTGATAAGCCTACAGGTATAACTTCTCATGATATAATATATAAGTTGCGCAAAATTTTAAATATCCGTCGTATCGGACATGCTGGAACATTAGATCCATTAGCTACAGGGTTAATGATTGTATTAATAGGGCGTGCGACAAAATATTCGCAAATGTTTATGGACTTAAATAAATGTTATTCTGGTACCATGAAATTTGGTGAAGAAACTGATTCTTATGATGCAGATGGAGCGGTGACAAATGTGTATTCTACTAGACATTTAGATTTTGAGCAACTACAAAAAACTGTTGCATTATTTACTGGAGAAATTTTTCAGATCCCTCCAATGTTTTCGGCAAAAAAAGTCAATGGGCATCCTTTGTATAAGTTAGCACGTAAAGGGTATTGCATTGAGCGAAAACCAGTTAAGGTAAATATTTTTAGTTTTAAAGTTTTTAATTTTTTTAATGATAAAGCGGATTTCATTATTCATTGTAGTAAGGGTACATACATTCGTTCTTTAGTTCATGATTTTGGTCGTCAATTAAATTGCGGAGCCCATGTATGTGCTTTGCGACGTATTTCTATTGGACAGTTTGATATAAAAGATTCTTATACTCTGGAAGAAATTTCTGTTTTATCTTCTATAGAGATAATGAAGTTACTTCTTAATCCTGATAATTATTTTGAGTGACATGAGTGTTATACGTTGCACATTTCAACGAAAACATTTATCAGAATTTATTGATAATAAAGTTGTTCTAACAATTGGAGTATTTGATGGTGTTCATTTAGGACATAGATTCTTAATTGAACAATCTAAGATTCTAGCTAGTGAACTGTCTGCAGAAAATGTGATCTATACGTTTTGGCCATATCCTCATCACTTAGGACAAACAATAATATATTCACGTGAGCGTAAATATGCAGTATTACATTCCTTAGGTATAAAGTATATTGTAGAGCATGATTTTAGTAATTCATTTTCTTTATTGAATGCCGTTGAATTTATTGATTATTTAACATTACAAATCCCATTTTTGGTAGGTATTTGTGTTGGACAAGATTTCAGGTTTGGATGCTGTCGTGGGGGTGATGTAAATATTTTGCAAGATTTATGTTCTCAACGTGGTATTGTTTGTAAAATTTTTAAAAAATATATTAAAAATGGTACAGTTATAAGCAGTACTTATGTTAGACAACTTCTTAAGCAAGGAAATATTGAATTGGTCAATGAATTGCTAGGAGAACAATATTTTTAATTGTCATTATTTATTGTTGTTTGTGATTGATTATCGATGTTCCAATATCTGCAGCGACTCCAACTATTGTGGCTACTCCTGCTGCGATAGCTACTGGAGGAAACGCAACGGATACGATGCCCAATATAGCACCTGCGGCTTCACCTACTTTAGAAATGACGGACAAAACCTTACTTGCTTTTTTAGTGGTTGTTGTACTTTTGATTTTATCATTTGATGTAATATCTTCTGTTGCTCTCTTAGAAAGAGATTTTGTAGAAGTTTTTGATTGTGCATTTTTGGCAACATCTAATCTTGATTGTACTGTTTTATCTTGAATATTGTTAGTGTCATCTTGGTTAACGTTATTAACTTCTACCTTAATTTGCTGAGAATTTACACCATCCATATGGGGATATAAATGTATTTTTTTGCTGGAATTTTTCAATCGAAAAATTTTATCGATGTTTTTTTATGAGCTTTTTAATATTATAACATGTATAATCGCTTATGAAACTCTTGCTTGTTTGCATCGATTAAAACAATTGATACTGTGTTGTTCTCTTTATCTACTGATTCTAATGTACAAAACGATTCCCCAATTTTTATTTCTTTCCCGATCTCTGATAATATAAATGTTGCTCCATTAGTACTTTCAAGTACAACATCATACTGATCATCGTAATATTGTACTTCGTTGGTCAGTTCAAAATTTTGTTTTAATCGAGAATCAAATATCTGGACCATTGGAATATTAACCAGTACATCGTTTCTTTCTGTAGTTTTTATAGTAAAAGATGTAATAGTGAAATCTAGAGAATTAAAACTTTGCCCCTCTTCACACCGTAAAACTTGATCATTTTCTATATCGTGCAATATAATAGTATACTTTGAATTTTGATCGGGTTGAATATAGCCTTCAAATTGCAAGCGGTATTTTTTGTTTTTTATGGTCTTTAAACGTAATGGGAATACAGTGTCGAATTGCCATTGCGTGCATGGTTCCATTACTAATTGCTTACCTTTTGTGTAGATATTAGGAGAGGTGAACAAATCAAATAATGGTGGAGAAGATTTTGAATTATTTGTATCAGATAATGTCCATTGTATGTGTTTTTCTTCAAAATTTAACAAATCTTCATAGTTTATACTATCTTGTTGATTTTGAGGTTTTTTTATAGGTGAAGAAACTCGCCAAATATTATTTAATTTTACAAGAAAAATCCCCAAAATTATGGCAACAATAGTAAAAATAAATGTATATGACTGTTTTACTTGAGGAAATTTCATAGAGCTTCTAGTAGATTAACTTTTTTATAAAATTTTCTAGTTAAAAATCTAGAAAATAAAATGTTGATTATTTTTTCTGGACAAAATTTTTAAGCTCATCTATTCTCTCTTTTGTAAGAATGTCGGAATATATAGAAGTTATTGGAAAAATTATTGCGGTACTACCTGGGACAATGTTTCGAGTAGAACTAAATAATAAGCATGTCGTATTAGCTCATATCTCAGGAAAATTAAGAAAAAATTTCATAAAACTGATTGTTGGAGATGTCGTTAAGATGGAGATGAGTCCACATGATTTGCAGAAGGCTCGTATTGTTTTTCGAATGAAGAATGCAGATGTAGCGAAAAATGCTCCAGTGCATAGTTTTGGCCCGCGACGTACATCGCGAAAAAAATAACGCGAATCCATTACAAACAATGAGCGACATTATTGCTGCTTTAGCTACCCCAAGTGGAGAATCTGCTATAGCAGTACTACGAATTAGTGGACAAGGGGTATATGGCGTCATATGTGATATTTTTCGAAAAGAAAATTTATCGGCTAATAAAATTTACCACGGTAGGTATTATTCAAAAGTAAATGATGTACTAGATGACGTGATGTTTGTATTTTTTAAATCTCCACATTCTTACACTGGAGAAGATGCTGCAGAAATATATACACACGGCAACATGTTCATTGTATCATCAATTTTGGATGATTTATACGCGCGAGGATGCAGATTAGCGCATAGAGGAGAATTTACGCGCCGAGCATTTTTAAATGGCAAGCTAGATCTTTGCCAAGCAGAAGCAATAGCTGATGTTATTCATGCTTCTAGTTTAGCTGCTGTAAGAGTATCACAAGCGCAGTTAGCAGGCTTATTAAGTAAAAAGGTTGCTGAAATTGATAATATTTTATTGGATGTTTTAGCATTGCTTGAAACTTATATAGATTTTGTTGACGATGAAATTGACAACGGAAATGTTGTAGAACAATTAACACAGAAAATAAATACGGTAGTAAATTTAATTGAAAATTTACTAGTTACGAATCAATACAGGGCAGCATTAAGCAATGGGCTAAATGTTGCTATTATCGGGCAGCCAAATGCTGGTAAAAGTTGCTTATTAAATTTATTGCTTGGTACAGATAGAGCGATAGTCAGTTCAGAAGCGGGAACTACGCGAGATTTTATTTCTGAGTCGATGATGATTAATGGTTGTCGAGTAAATTTATTAGATACAGCAGGATTAAGAGAACAAGTAGAATCAGAAATAGAAGCGATCGGTATTTCTAAAAGTATAGAAAAGATAAAACATGCAGATGTTTTTTTATTTGTTGTTGATTCTTGTGACGATGTACCAACTTTACCCAAAGAAGTATTAGATATTTTAAATGGAAAAAACTGCCTGATTATCGAAAACAAATCAGATTTATCAGATAGTAAAGATTTAAAAACTTTTATGTCAGATTATGAGCATATTCATTGTTCTGTTATGAGTAAAGACCCAAAGATCTATCAGACGATTGCAAATTTTCTAAAAAAAAATTATTTTTTACCTTCAGAATTAGATATTGTAATTAATTCTCGTCATGTTGCGATTTTCAAAAATATTAAACATAATGTTATGTCTGCTTTAACAGCATTTAAAAATTTTCAGGTAGAATGTGCTGCAGAAGATATTAGATATTCATTAGAATCATTAGGGGAGATTATTGGACAATATAATACTGAAGATATGCTTGATAAATTATTTAGTATGTTCTGCATAGGAAAATGATCAACATTATATAATATCACCGCTGTGATTTTGTATGATTTTATTTAAAGCTTGTTCTTGTGGAGTGATACTTATTGCATCATGTGCGATATCATTATTGTTGTCTTGTAGCTTTTCCCGTATTTCATTCCTTGTTTCAATTTTAACGTTAGATGAACTTCCTTTAACATTTTCATTGCTTTCAAATATATTTCCAGGGGTAGTTGGTGTAATATTAGAATCCTTAATGGGTGTGTTATTAGGTAAGTTATTAAGTGTGTTGACATTATCATAGCCGTTTGATGACGAAGATACATTGTTTATACTCATAAAAAATACTCCTTTTTTATTAATTGTAAAAAAATAGTATACTTTTGGCAAGTGCAAATAAATAGAATGATCTAATTATGTTAATTTTTGTGATCGCATATGAAAATTTTTTGTACATATAAAAGTCTAGTAGGTTAAATATCATGGAATATACTGTTGGTGAGAATAAAATTTATATAAACGATAGAGCCTATTCTTGGATCAGTTTAATAAACAAGCACTTACCAGTAGTTATCTATACTTTAAAATATGATATTTCTGAAAACTTCATTGAAGTAGTATATATCTCTGATAACTTTCAAGATGTTGTTGGATGTAATGTTGAAGAATTCAAAAATTATAGAAAATTTTGTAAAAATATTGATGTGAGATTGTCAAATTTTTTTGATTTTTTAAAAGATGTACATGATCAAAATAATTCTTTCGAAAAAAAATATTCTGTAAAAACAAACTTCGGTGGCTACAATATTATATTAGATTGTGCAACAGCTAAAAAAGTTTCCAAAAATGATGTTATAGTAAATGGTATTTTATTTAATGTAACGTGCACAGAAATAAATGATTTAGCGCTGTCTATTAGTGAAGAACGTTTACGTGTTGCATTAGAAGCATCTGGTGCTGGGTTCTTTGATTGGGAAATTGGTAGCCCGGTAATATTTTGTGATGAAACAACGAAAAGATTATTTGGAATAAAATCGAATAATTTAATTTTGAGAGATTTTTTGCGGGTAATTGATTTTAAAGATCTAAAACACTATTTTACTGTACTTCGTTCAATCTTTTATGATGGCATTTGTAGCTTCCATGAGGATGTTTTTGTAAATTCGCAGTGGCTATGTATATCTGGGCGAGTCATTGAAAAAGATGATTTAATGAATCGTCCTCGGCGAATTGCAGGTACTGTAAGGGACATTACGAGTATGAAAAATGCTTTGCTTGAGCGTGAGCGCATGAACGAATTATTGGAAGAGCGTGTATGTGAGCGTACAGAGAGCTTAGAGGCTGAATTAGCAACTAAAATTGTTGCAGAAAAACAATTAATCGACAACCTTGAACGTGAACGAGAATTGAACACGACCAAGAGTATATTTGTAAATATGGTGTCGCATGAATTTCGTACGCCACTAGCGATTATACAGTCGTCGGTGGATCTTATGCAGACATATTTTGATAAACTTTCTAAGACAGATATAGATTCTTCCTTATCATCTATTAATAATGCTGTTTGGCGTATGACAAAGACTATGGATGACATTTTGTTACTTGGTAAAGTTCAAACTAGTCAAATTCAGTTTACGCCATCAATGACCGACATTTTGTATTTGTGTAGTGCTGTTGCTGAAGAATTAGAGTGTACCTTAGTATTGAAACGTATAATAATTGAGACAACTCCTAACGTTCCGCGTTTAGTGTTTGTAGATGCTAGTTTAATCGAGCACATTATTTCCAATTTGTTAAGTAATGCACTAAAATATTCAAATGATGACAAAGTAGTGACTTTAAAAATTGATTATCAACACGATAATTTAATATTCTATGTTATTGATCATGGGATTGGTATTCCTAAACAAGATTTTAATTTATTATTTAAGCTTTTTAAACGTGGGTCAAATGTATCAAATAAACGTGGGATTGGTGTTGGAATGTTTATCGTGAAGTACTGTGTTGATTTACATAATGGAACGATTTCTTTTAAAAGTAAAGAAGGAGTAGGTACAACATTTAAAGTAATTTTGCCCGCAGGTAAAGGAGAGGTCGTATGAATATCTTATTAGTTGAAGATGATGTTATTTTGTGTAATCTTTTAACGAAGATATTTAAGTTTGAGAACATAACTAGTATTGTTACTCATGATGGATGCGAAGCAGAAGATGTACTAATTACCAGGGAACCAAATATTGATCTGATTTTATGTGATGTTATGATGCCGAATATGGACGGTTATGAATTTTTAAAGCATGTTAAAAATATTCCTAGATATGAAAACACTCCATTTATTTTTACGACTGCTCGAGTTTCACGTGATGAAGAATTACGCGGTTTAACATTAGGAGCAAGGGCATATTTAAAGAAACCAATAGATATAACGACGCTATTAGATATAATATATCAGTATCAATAACGTTTTCAATTTATGATATTGGATAAGTACTTTGCTAGTTTAGTCTTATCGCTTTGACTAATCAAGTCAGTGTATAATATTCCATTAAGATGATCTATTTCATGTTGTAAACATCGTGCAAAAATTCCATCAGTGGTTATGTGATGCTCATTTCCTTTAGTATCTAAAAACTGCACTGTTACTTTTTTTGCACGACGTACATTAGCAGAGAATTTTGGAATAGATAAGCATCCTTCGGGTTCTATTGAAGTTTCAGATGATTTTTTTATCACTACTGGATTTATTAAAAATATTGGCATGATAGTTTTAATATCAGAAATTAACTTATCATTAAATAAACAGGTATCATGATCTGATAAGCATGGTGTAACATCAATCACGCAAATTTTTTTTGATTCTCCAATTTGAGGAGCCGCTAATCCGATACCATTATTATTATACATACATTCTAACATTTGATTAACAAAGTTTTGTAGTGCATCATCAAATACCGTGATTACTCTTGTTTTGCTTCGTAGAACTTTATGTCCTATGGTAAAAATTTTTAAAAACTTGCCAGAAGTAGTATTTTTATCAAAATTCATTATTGACGGCAGTAGCGATTTTAAACTTTTTTTCAAGTTGTAATTATATAGTATATGTGGACTTATATAGAAGGTTTAATTTTTTGGTTAAAGAAAAATATTCGCCGTTTGGCCCTACCTACAAAAATCAGTAGTGAAAAAATTCTTAAATTACCGCTTATTTGGTATACTGGAGAAATTGTTTTAGTAGACACGTTAGAAAAAGCAAATAATGGTGTTGAGGAACTTTTACATGAAGAAATTGTAGGATTTGATACAGAATCGAAGCCATCTTTTAAAAAGGGAGAATTTAATTTACCGTCGTTAGTACAAATAGCAGGTCACGAAAAGGTTTATTTGTTTCAGTTGTCCAAAATAGAAGGTATTGAGGTGCTTAAGCCAATTTTTTCGAATGAGGCAATTTTAAAAGTTGGGGCTGGAGTTGAGCATGATATTTCTTCTCTAAAGAAAATTTCGGAGTTTGATGCTTATGGATTTTATGATTTAGGGGAGTTGAGTAATAAACTTGGAATTATCAATACTGGGTTGCGAAATTTAACTGGTATTTTCCTTAAAAAACGGATATCCAAGGGGGCACAGCTCAGTGATTGGAGTCAAGCAACTTTAACAGACAAGCAGAAAATATATGCTGCAACCGATGCTTGGATTAGCCGTCTATTATACTTTCATATGAAAACATATGAGAGCAGTGCGTAAAGAAGGTGCTTGATTACTTGTTTTTTTATGAGCTCTTTATTTCATTCCAGGTAATGAAATAGTTTTGTTTTCATTGAAAGGTGTAACAAGGTTCGCAAGTTGGGTGCTAATCTGGGGCAGCTTAAAAGTGAGGTTCTGGTTGCCGTTAGTGGAATTTCCAATTATTTTCTCCGCAGAAGGATATTGGCCAACAAATTGTTTTATGCCTTCATGAAGTTGTTTATATTTATCTGTTAACTCAGTTAACTTACCTATTATGCCATTGTTTGCTTTTGTCAGTTGATTGATCTTGCCTTTACGTTGGTCGAGCAACCTTAATACAGTTTGGGTGTTTTCTAAGATGGGCTTCAGTTGATTAATAGTTTCTTGAGCTTGTTTATCTGCATTGTTGGGATTTAAAATGTTATTTACATAATCAAGTGGTTTTGTGTCATCCTTATAAACAAATGGGTTATTACTAGCATTATTTTGGGGGTTCTTTTTATAGATTTTTTCCATAAGAGGTGCTAGTGTGTTTTTAACAAAATTAGACATTTCA
>CBCPNC010000101.1:0-15426 GCA_965120425.1 uncultured Opitutia bacterium | reverse complement strand
TGTTTGGCTGGTGCTATCCCAGCATTAATTGCTTCAAAAATTAAACCTGCTGATGCATTGAGAAATGAATAATAATTCTGTCATAACACTGAAAAATGTTAAAAAATCTTTTGATGGGCGTATTATACTCAATAAGCTTAACTTAAGCTTACATAAGTCTGATTCTATTAGTATTATTGGTGCTTCAGGAGTTGGCAAAACTACTCTTATGAATATTATAGGCATGTTAGAATTCCCAGATTATGGAGAGGTTTATTGGGATAATTTATTAGTATCTCAACTTACATCAAATGCTGTTGCTCGTATACGAGGGGAAACCTTTGGATTCGTTTTCCAAAGTCATAGCTTAATATCTGAATTAAGTGTTTTAGATAATATTTTATTGCCGACTAGAATAGCCAGGGGTCATAAATCTCCAGATTTAGAATTTATAGAATTTTTACTTGAGCGGGTAGGGTTATTTGATTATAAGTTTTCACAAATTACAAAGTTATCTGGTGGAGAAAAACAACGAGTATCTATTGTACGTGCATTGGTAAATCGTCCAAAAATAATTTTAGCAGATGAACCAACCGGAAATCTCGATGAAAGTACTTCAGCTAGTGTGATTGAACTAATTTTGAGTCTATGTAAGGAAATTCACAGCGCATTGCTCCTTATAACACATAATAAATCTTTATCGAGGTTAATGGATAAGCAATTTGTTTTATCAAATGCTGTCCTTACTCAGCAACATGATGAACTTTGAAGATTTGTTTTTGTTTCAGATAACACAATGTACAATGTACTTGGAGTAATTATGCATACTCCAATGATAGTTGCTAAGGATGGCACTTCGTTAAAAAAAATAAATCCTATAACAACGGATAATAGAAATTCTACATACCGGAAGGGAGCTAATGATGAAACATCCACTTTTTCAAATGCTTTAAGTATACAATATAAAAGTAGGTTAGCTCCTATCCCTAGGAGACAAAATAGTACCATATCTCTTACTGTCACTGTTTGCCAATTTAGTATAGCTGGGATACTTGTAAGTAAGAGTGTTGCAACGGCAGTGTAAAACAACATTGTTAAAACTCCTTCTTGTATTACAAACTTTTTATTTACTATATCTAAAGCTGCGAACATGATTGATGAAACGATGAGGATAATTATTGCATAAGATGCGAAGCCATTACTTGTAGGTTCAGACGTTACTAATATTCCAAAAAATCCCGCGATAGTTGCTATTATTTTTGGCCGATTAATTTTTTCTTTTAAGAAAATGAATGCTAAAATTAGTGTGAATATTGGAATCGTAAAGTTTACCGTAATTATGGTTGAAAGTGGTAATTTACTTAATGAGAAACAGTACATTGCTATTCCAAGGGATAATAAGATAGCGCGAAATATGTGCATTACCCAATGATGTGTGTAAAACATGCTACGACCTCCACGCATTATCATGCATGGTATTAAAGAAATGGTAGCAAACAAATATCGCAAAAAAACAACTTGAGAAGTAGGGTAATTATTCCCCAATAATTTCATAAGAGAGTCGTTGCATATGCAAACTAATAGACTTAAGATAAACCACGTTATTCCGATTAAATAATTTAAGTTTCTTTTTTTCATTAGGATGTGACGAAAATTTTAAAATTTATCACTGTGTCAAGTTGGTATTCTATTTTTTAAATATATACTTGATTTTTTAAAAAAAAATTTGATGTTAACCTGTGTTATATTGCCTCGCTAGCTCAATCGGTAGAGCAGTTGACTCTTAATCAATTGGTTCGGGGTTCGAGTCCCCGGCGAGGTACCAGTTTGAGTGCCTTTATTTAAGCGGCTTGGCCGGTAAATTTTTATTTATATTTTGAATTCTTGAAATTTAGCATTGCCGCAAAATCGTAACACTTAAAAATATGATTAATTGATTGTTGTTAGTGTGGAATATTGCCTCAGTATTACAGGATAAAAGGATTGAATCTGGGGTTGAAACAGCTTAAATAAGCCTCAGGTAAGAGTTGAGGGATAATATGGATAGATTGGGGTTACATGGTAAGAATGGATTAGAATTAATTTTCAATAAACACCGGAAACGGTGCGAGCATGAATTTGGGTATTTTGCTGAGCATGAACTAATGATCGACATGAAGGAAGGAGGGGTGCCTAAGCCATTTGTGTCGAATCACGCACAGCAGTATGTCCTACAACGTTTACTTGAGCAACAAGATAAGCTGGGATTTATACGAGCAAATATCTTAAAAGGCCGTCAACAAGGGATGAGTACATTGACTTCTGGATTAATTTTTTGGAAGTGTAGCATGACACCATGTATGAACGCGACATTAGTATCGAAGGATTTTAAAGCAACAAAGTCTCTGTTCGACAAGATTAAACGATTTGCATATACTCGCCCGATCGATCAGAGTATACAAGTAGAAGCGTGTAATCAGGACGAACTTCGATTGAGTAATGGCAGTCTCATCCGTTGTAGCACCGCACGCGCGGACCAGGTTTCTCGTGGTAGTACGAATCAGTTATTATTTCTTTCAGAAGCGCCGTATTGGGAGAATGGAGCCGAGCAAGTAAGTGCATTATTTGACAGTATTGCACGAGCGCCGAATACGATGATCATTTTAGAGAGTACAGCGAAGGGGAAAGACCCACTATTTTATACGAATTATCAACTTGGATTAAGTGGACATACCGATTGGCAGAGCATCTTTGTGCCGTGGTATTGGCAAGATGAATATAAGATCCCGTTGGGTAGCGACGAGAAATTTATCCCACTACCTAGCGAGATTGAATTGATCAACAAATATGGACTTAGTGTCGAGCAATTAAAGTGGCGAAGGAATAAACTTTTTGACTACCGACGCGGGGATCCAGTAGCTGAGTTCAATCGTGAATACCCATGTAGCGAGTTGGAAGCATTCGAGGTTAGTGAGAAAGGTTGTTTTTTGATATTTCATTAGCTCAATCAGCGATGACGAACCAGGGATTTGATAGTGATAATAGTGGATTAATCTTTGGTATTGATATTGGAGGTGGCGGCGATCCGAGTGTATGTTGCTATCGTGAAGGCCCGAATGTTCAACGATTCATTGAATTTTCTTCTGACAGTTTGATCAACACACGTGGATGGATCGAGGACCAGATACGTACCTATCGCCCGAAGCGTTGTTTTATCGATAATGGTGGTATTGGACTTGGTGTTGTTCAGGAATTACATCAAAAATATGGTGGTATTGTACGTGGAGTAAACTTTGGAGAAGGAGCGGATGATAGCGAAACATACGCTAATAAACGTGCAGAAATGTTCGATCGATTACGATCATTCATAAGCAACGAGACCATTTCGATGTGTAAGAGTGATGATTTAATACTAGAATTGAAGAGCATGCAAGCTGAACCAGATAAAGCAAAATTAACGATTGTATCGAAAGAAAAGATCATGAAAGCGATCGGTCGATCCACGAATTATTTGGATGCATTAGCACTGACTTTTGCTGAAGAAGTTTACTATAGTTACAAAGGAAGCAACACACCGTCGATGATACAGATGCCGGCTATTGAACCGGTTTATATGCGTGAACATAAGCGAGTTTTCGATGAAATAAACATCTTTTAAGTATTGCTGTTCTTGAAGAATTTTCTATTCTCCCCGCTAGGGGATCTGGAATGGGACTATTTTTCTTGGGAGCGGTACTAGGTGGTATAGGAGCAGCAAAGAGGCATGCTGATGAACGTCGCCGCCGCCGAGAAGCAGAAGCACATATGCGTGCTGAACGTGAGGAACGGTTGCGTCAATTGGAGCATGAACGCGAGGCTAATCGAGAAGCTACACGTAAACAGGAACGCTTACAAGAACGTGTACATACTCGCCGAAGGAATAGGTATTTATTCAGTCCTAGTGGAGGGATTGGTTTGGGGACTGATGAAAACAGTAGCGAACTTGGGGTTATTCGATGAGTATATTACGATTCCTGTTATCGAGTAACATGGCTGGCAATGATGATTATCAGAGCGATCGTACTGTTTTTCGCCCGTTATATGAGAAGGAACGTTCACAATCTGGAGGTGTACGTCGCCAAGCATTTGATATTGTTGATCAAGACGTTACTGATCGAGTAACTCGCGGAGGTGAGTTTGATTGGAGATTTAATAAATATTCCACACATCGAGAATATATTAACGGCGATCTTTGGCGATATCGTAACCGTGAATATTGGTACGAGAACTTATTGAAACGAGTTGATGAAGTTGAGAAGAATTTAAAAAGTTCGCAATCATTGACCGGGTACGCAGAAAAACGTGGACGAATAAAAGGAATAAGTTCCTTATTTTCTGGGCTTGGAGAGCATGCAACTCGATCCCCGCGAAATAATCCTGGTAATAATGAACTTGGGATAATGGGAGGTATTGGTTTGTGAGTGCGATAAGTAGCAGTGATGGCGCACAATCAACATACGATGAACCGGTAGGTGCGACAAGTGATCAAGCGGTGTATAAGCGAGCGGAACGAGCATTTACGGAGGTCTCGCAATGGTCGGGTTTATGGCAAACATTGCTACATTTTGTAGCCCCGAATGCGAATAATTATTATCGTTCAAGTGGTAC
Organism: uncultured Opitutia bacterium; assembly: GCA_965120425.1. Classification (GTDB taxonomy): domain Bacteria; phylum Verrucomicrobiota; class Verrucomicrobiia; order Opitutales; family JAIRKQ01; genus JAIDVZ01. The sequence continues at coordinate 10,821 of CBCPNC010000101.1, read as the reverse complement.
GAGAAAGCAGGTCAACGTATATGACAATACACCGATGTATTTCGCGAATATGTTCATTTCGCAGTTCATCAGTAATATTTTTCCTCCACGTTCACGGTTTGCACGGTTAACCGCATCGCATGGTATGATACATAGATACCTGCGAGATAATGAGTTACCGATTGACTCAGTTGCTGATTTCCAGGATGCTCAAGAGCTCTTAAATATCGGTTGCCAGAAATTAACCGATCAAATATATGACTTATTATTAGACTCGAATTTCGATGTAGTACTCCCAAAATTGATCCTGAACTACATGGTTAGTTGCGGAGCGGTACATGTGTCACATGATCATTACCGTGGCCATGGAGTAAGTTTTCAGGTGCCTGTATTGGGCAGTTTTGCGTTTGATACCGATGGATTTGGGAACATATATGGTATTTTTTATGCTACGAAGATGAGTGTAGCGAATGCCCATTTACAATGGGATTTGGTAAACATACCGCCAAATATCAAAGAGAACAGCAATGTTCAATTCATCGAATGCATGGTGAAGGACAAGATTCGTCAATCCAGTGGACGAATGAAAAATGTTTGGAAATATGTTGTTTTGATGAGCGGTGGTAGCGAAACAGGCGCACGAGCAGTCACTGAACCGCGTTATTATGATAGTTGTCACTGGAGTATTATGCGCGCAGAAAGTATTCGCAGTGAGGTGTGGGGCCGTGGACGATTGGTGGGGAGGTCATGCAGGACATCATGCGGATAAATAATAGCACCCGCAATCGGATAATTTCTGAGGATATTGCGGCATCACCGATGTTCATGTACAAGGATGATGGAAGTATTAATCCCCGAACAGTGAGTTTTCAGCCAGGTGCATTATTGAAAGTTCGTGACACTGGATCAAAGAATGGTGCATCTATTGTTCCACTGACTGTACCGTACAATCTGGCATTGAACGAAAATGTCCGACAGAACAATAACGCAGCTATCCAGAAGTTGTTGGTTGGTGATCCTATGCTCATGCAGGATCGAAATAGTTACCAAACTGCGACTGAATACACCGCTCGTCAGCACCAGAATCAGATGATCTGGTCGAAAGATTACGGTAAGATCGTAGCATTTGCGCGTAATATTTTACTAAGCGTATGTGACATTGGATTGAACACTGGTGAGATCGTGCTTCCTGAAGAACTAGCACTGTTTGAAAGCAGCTATGATCTCGATTATTTTGGGGTACAATTAGACTCTCCGATTTCAAAAATGTACAATGTTCAAGAGGTTGATAGTGTGGTCAGTGCCGTACAAATATTAGGTTCATTAGACCCAAATACGTTACCACTAGTGTTCAATTTTGATGTTTTCCCTAGCTGGTTGAGCGAGAAGTTGGGCATTGATCGATAATTGATCCGTACGAAAGTGGAGCGTGAGGAACTTGAACAAAAGAGTTCGGAAATTGCAGCAAATATGAGCGCAGTTGGCAATATGATGAACTTAAACAGTGAATTTATTAAATAAAATCATGGCAAAAGAAGAAGTAAAGATCGAGCTGTTAAGTAGCGGATATAAGATAAACTGGCCGAATGGGAATGTTGGAATCTTGCGTTTACATTGGGGGTTACGGTCAAACGATTGGGTAAATAAAGGAGATTCGAGCAATGAACGGTTTATGTTCTTTTTCAAGTGGCAATTAGAATTTGAACATTTAGATACCCATGAACATGAGCATTATTTCGAAGAGGTTGAGTTACCGATTGGTAAATATTCTGGGAAAGAGAGTTTTCAGATGCTACTAGTTGATGCTTTGAAGAAGATTTTCGTACGAGTTGGTCGCAAGGATGGCGGATTTGTAGCATTTTTGCTGAAACATTTTGATGTATTTTTTGATCGATTGGAACAAAAATTAACAGATACGAAGCTAAATATTGAACTTGTCACAGATATCTTTGAACAGGCATTATTACTGACTCAGAGCGATTTATTAAAGGTTAAAAAGGAATATCCCTACCCTGAAAAGAAGGAGGAAAAATGAGCGAGTCATACAAAATATATGATGAAAATATTTTCCCGGAATGTCCGAATGTTTATTATGATGAACAATTGGAGGATGATAAGTTATCACAAGATTATAGGGATTTTATAAAAACATTTGAAACCCTTAAGCAGTTAAAGTCTGAGAATATTGCATATCGTGAGGCGGTCGAAAAAATGATCTACTGGTTTTATACCGGCTATCATAATAATAGTATCTTTCCGGAGAATTATTCGCATGAACATGCGGCGGGGATATTGGAAGGATTATCAATGTTCTGTTTTCCTGAGAATCAGTTAAAATTTTTTAAAGAAATAATAAAGCGGACACATGGAGATGGAGAACACGGAGAATAATTTATTAGAAAGTACTGAAAATATGCACTCTGAAGTGGTATCGCAGAGTGAACAACCAACGAAGCCAGATTATTTACCTGATCAGTATTGGGATAAATCAAGTAATCAAGCGCATCTGCAGAACATGGTCAACGACTTGACGAAATTTCGGAGTGCACTATCACGTAAGGAGCAGGATGTTCCGAATGATCCATCAGGGTATGGATTAGAAGGTGTTGATTTACCGGATGATTTGAAGGGTGAGGTACGTACATTTGCGCATAAGTTGGGACTTAGTAAGTTTCAAGCGGAGCAATTATTTGGTGAATCTGGTGAGCAACTTGGTGAGATGTTCAACGAGTATGAACATCGTAAGGAAGCGAGTATCCGCGAAAAAGATGAACAGGAGTACCTCGATCACGAGATCGCTAGTTATGGCGGTGTGGAGAAGGTAAAAGAAACAGTGAAACATATGGATAATATGTTCACAGTAGCGAAGAATAAGGGATTATTGAACGACGAAGAGATTGCGAGTTTCAAGCATAATGCGATTCGAGATGCGGGGACATTACGCACATTCGATAAGTTAGTTAACTTATTCGATACATTAACAAACAGTAACACGATAAATGATCAAATATCAGGAAATAGTAGTATGACCAATAGTAATAATCTTAGTCATGAGGATATGGTAAACAATGTAGTTTCTCAACTTCGAAAAGCGCACACACAAGCAGAAAAGGATAAAATTTACAAGTCTTTAGAAGACTTGAAGTAGAAAAAATTTGTTTAATTCTGTTATAGTTCAGACTCTCTTTTGGGATTAATTTTTCTTACCAGAAGAGAGTTTTTTATATACTCCCAAAAGACATATAATCAGGCATAAAAGCTTGCAAATAAGCGAGAGAGGTGCATATATTGAAGATAGTCAAGAACGATCGAGACATTCCTAGTTATGAGCAGGCAGTGACCTCCTCTGGAAGCTAGCAGTAGACAGTGAGTAAAGACTGACAATCTAAACTTAAACTAGGAGTAAGAAATGGAGAGCAAGGTAGGAAATATCAGTCTGCAAAATGCGGTGTGGTATTCCGCGAATTTGGAACAATCGTATCAATCAAGTACACGAATATTACCACATGTTGATGTAATAAACATTGGAAATAAGACGTATACCGGTCAAGTAATGGAACGTTTGGTGTCTAATATGGTTGGGGAATGTACGCGTCCGGTGTTTCAGGGGGCAACAATACGAACATTTACAGCAACCGTGAGTGCGTATGAATGTCCATGTTTTGTACCGGATACAGTCCCTGATAATGTACAATTTGGCCGTGAAATATTAGGGAAAGTAGCATCATCTATTGGGTTAGAGATGGGTCGTCGAGCGGATAAGGTCTTTCTTAGTGGAATGAACGCTGTATATGACACTGATAATACCATTGATGTTGGCGGATACTTAGATGTACGAACGATCTCAAATGCACATAGTAAACTTGGGGCACATGCTGTACGTGGGGAAGTTATATGTTTAATCAACTATGATCAGTTCAGCAACTTGCTATTAGATGATCGTTTCAGCAGCTGGTTTTTCAATGCTAATAAACCATTAGCGGAAGATTACGGGGAACCAGCAAACGACTATTTGATGCGCTATCAGGGGATAACATTCACCAAATTACCAGACGATAGCCCATTACCATTAAGCAGTGCAGGTAAGCGTCGATTATTCATGTTCAGCCGAGATGCGTGCAAGTTTTTAAGCGGCGATGTTGAACCATACGGGAATAGTGCATCAATCATGCAGTTCCATGTTCATCGCGGTGGATATGATTTCAATAACTGCCGGAGAATGGGGTATGGGGTATATTTAAAAATATTTCTATTTAAACTTCTATTTAATTTGCAAAATATTGGAATATGGGTATAATGAAACCATTTATATAGTATGAAGACTATTTCAGCCAATACTAGTGAAAGTTTAGAGTTACAATCACAATTTTTCTCTCAAGAGAAAAATATTTCCCAGAAGGATGAGAGATTGGAAGGATGTGAATCTGAAAACTTTCCGACTTCTTCCTTAGTCAAGAGAAGTGTTAATGTCTTAGTTGCTGTGTCTGAAGCTGTGTCTGAAGAACAAAATATAAAAACTATAGCTAATGTTGACCGTATTTTAAGTAAATCGGGACTTGCTGAAGAAAACATTAATGATATAAGACAAAATTGTTATTGGCTACTCAAACATAATGCTCAACCACAGTTTGTTCAAAGAGTAGCTGTGAGATACGTGTGGAGTTGAGAAAAGCAGCATCTAAAGAAAAAGAATGTTATGATGCAGTTTTCAGTAACAGTGATGATGAGGATGATGCAACTCGCAGTAAATTGGGATATATTGCAATTCGGAATGCGTGTAATCTGACTGACTCTTTTGATCAATATACAGAAATAAGTAAGCATTTGAATGAAACTTGTTCCTCCCTTATAAAGGGTTTACCTGTTTTTTTAAGGGAAAAATTGGAAAATAAATATTTAAAAAATATTCAATTGAAATGGGCAAAGGGCTTTGTTGCAAGTTGTAGAAAGATACGAGAAATCGTAAACACTAAGATGTTATCACAAAAAAAAGTCATTTAGCTCTCAAGACTCTGCGATAGAAACAGTCGCTGTTCAGGAAAAAGAGAACCTCTTAATTAAGGAAGATGATTTAATATTACTTTATTGCTGTCAGCAGGAAATTTTTAGCCAATGGGATTATATTGGAAAATTAGATAATGAACCTGCCACCATTCGAGCTGTTCGAAAAGTAAATAAGTGTGCTTTAGATACAATGTTAGTAGATGATGCGGAAAATAAGTTGAAATTACCTAATGGTAGAAATGAAGATTTTTGGCACAGTGCAAAATTTTCTAGCTCTCAAGCGCATGGTGCTGAATCTTGGAGTTTTCTTGTACCATGTGACGATAAGCCAATTATGGAAGGTGATTACAGGATTGGAGGGACTGCGATGGTATGTGCCGATATCCCGATATATGAGATTGGTATGTCTTGTATTGGTATGAAAGACATTTTAGATAGAGGTCAGATAGAATTAATTAGATTTCCATTTTCAGATTTAAAATAGTTAATGCACATACCAATGTTGGTCTATATGGAGATAGCGATGACTCTATTTTTGGGAATGAGAGATACAGAACTTATCAAAATTCTGTTATTGCCTTATTGCCTTAAAATGCTAGCTGATTTTGATGTAATGAATGTAAATATTGACGATATTATTATAAATAATGCAGAGTATTGTTGTGTTAGAGGGCGTGCTGATGTTAGAGATCCTGGATTGAAACTTAACCTGACTTTGAATAATGCAGTTAGCATAAATGTTTGTATTACTCAGGAAGATTTAACTTATAAAGATTTGGTTTATATTAACGCATTAACTCAGCGCGATGCAGAATTGATTCGTGAAAACGTTCCTCTTAAGGTTTTATCTGATGGAAGTGAGTCACATTTTTACACAAATAGTCCGCAAGTGCAAAATATTGCTAGACGATTTATTAAAGCTTTGAATGATTTAGACGGGGAACATTTTCAAGCAGGCGAGAAAATGGCGATATAAATTTTCAAGATTTAATTGTCTTGCTGTGTTTAATTAAGTTTGATGATTTATAAGTGTAATTTTGGGTTCAATTTGGTTTTTTACTCTAGGTGTTTGGCTATATAGTTTTTTAAACAGTATTTAATGTAGTGAGGTTTTGTTTTCCTTGAGATATCCAGTGCTGGTGTAATCGGGGATTATTTGAACTTCTCAAGCGGGGATTTACAAGCGGATGATGCGATGGTTGTTCGATTATCTACTGGGCAATATAACCATAATATCCGCTATATTTTCAGTGGGGATAATTTAGAAGTATTCACCGATATCGGAATATTTGCATTAAAGAAGTTTGATTCTGGGAGTATAACAGATCTAGCTAGTTCGTTTTATTATCGAACTAGTATAGGTATTGACCCATACACACCGCCCTTTCGAACAGAGGACAGCGGAACAATATTTTTAAAAAATGGTCGATCTGATCTACGTGAGTTGTCATATTCCAATGAGAGCTACTCATGCGATGCGCGTTCATTATCATTGTGGTATAATGATGCGATAAAAAACACAATAAGTATTGGAGTAAATCGCTGCCCGGTTGATGCGGTAACAACATATGTGTATTGTATTCGCAGTGATGATGGATTGGGCTGCCTGAATTTCTTATTAACTGACAATATTCATGTAGCGACCAATTGGGTGACACATGTGAAATATTTAGCGAGTGAAGCGACTCTACAGGGAACATATTTTGTTGTTTTACGTGGTGGGAGATTGTTGCTCGAGCGGATGGATGAATCCGCGTTTTTAGATGCTGAAAAAACATATTCTGATTGTAGTGGTGGTATACTTACCGGGCTCGAGCATTTAGCCGGGCAAGTTGTACAAGTTCGTGCAGATGATGAATATTTGGGGAAATATGAGGTTTCTAGTAATGGTACAGTTACGCTGCCAAGTGGAGAATGGACGACTGTACATGTTGGACTAGGTTATGAATGTATCATTGTGCCGACCACTCCGGATTCTGCAGATGATACCTTAATGGGCCGGTTCATGAAGTATACACAAGCAACAATTAGTGTATATGATACGCAAGAAATACTAGTTAATGGAATCATTCCTGAATTTTGGGGCCGTGAATATTGGAGCAATAATTATGGGGCATTGCCCTACAAAGATGGCCGATATAGAGTATTAATTGGCAGTGGCAACTCATTATCCCCTGATCTAAAAATCTCAGAGGATAAACCATTATCGTTTCATTTACGATCGATTGAGTATAACATGGAGGTGAACTGATGGGCTTTTTAAGCGGATTAGGGTTTTCTGGGATGTATACTCTGACGAGTAGTATACTCGGGGTAGCAAGTAGCCGATATAGCCATAGTTTAGACAAGCTGATCAACGAACATAATCAATTCATTCGCCGATTAGATGCACGTATTCGTGGTGAACAATTGATCCGATCGGTGCGTATGAAGAGCGCCCAGGTTGCTCATGAAGCAGCAGCATTATTATCAGTATCTGCGATTGATGTGGGCAGCGGTAGTGCCGCTGGATTGGTTGAACAGAGTTTGATAGAAGCGGACAGAGAAGTCGAACGAATAATGCGAACAACAATATGAGCGAGCATATATACAGGGATAATGGGAAATCAAATTTTTTGCCTACAAATGGTCAAATAAACATTCCTACAGCGCGTACTTCAGGATCTGTGAGCTGGTGAATTTAACGACTGATGTAGTAAACAAGTATGTCTCTAGTCAAGCATTACGAACATTTTCGGAGTTCAAGAGTACATATTTATTAAAAACGAAGGAGATTTTTGATAGGAACATCACCGATCCGGTGGGATATGCGAATGAATACGATAGTTTCGTGGATGGTGTGTTGAAGAAGCTCCCGGACGAGGATTCTAAAGCACAATTATTGTCATTCTGTGGCGATGATAAGCAACGTGGAATATTAGCGATTACAAAAAACAAGACCAAAGAAGATACTAAAGCAACGATTAAAAGTATTCGGGAAGGAGGGGAATATATAGTCAGTCAGTTGCCAGTTACTTTGGCCACAGGATATAGTGAGTCTGATCGAGAAAGCATAAACGATAGTTTACTTGTGAATTTCCGACGAGCGATCTCTGGGTATAATGCCCGAATATCTGGTCAACGATTGATGAATGATTCTGATATTCGATCATTTGCAGAGCAGTATAATCAAGCGGTTGAGCATAACATTGTAGAATCTCTGTTAAACAACTGTCAGGATGTTGGTCAGGTCGACAGTTTACTTTTTCAGCTTAATGATGGAGGGATTACGGCTCCGGTATTTGGAATTGAAGAGAGAGATGGGGATGTTGTTGGAACAATTACAGATAACCGAAAGATTGATTTAAGTGATGATAATATACGTTCTTTAATTGCTGACCGTCGAAAGGATTTGATGACCCAATCAATAACGGGCGAGCAGGTTAGCCGATTATCCAGCGAAAATTGTATGCATATTGGGGTTACTCAACAATCTGCTGATCAATATTTTGATAAATTTAGTGAGGTTTTTAAGAGCGGGATACTACCTGAACAATTAAATTGTGCGAAGAATATTGCACAAAAGATGGATATTGTACCGAGCATGGTCATTCGTACGATTGAGCAGAGTATTACCGGTGATCCCACTGTTTGTCAACTAGCGAGTATCTTTCTTCGCGCCTGGGAGGTGGGTAATCCACGGGCATTAGCGGATGCGTTTCAAGATAATCCAGAGATACTAGCACGTGCATTTCAACAATCGGCGAACCTAGGAATTGTACAAGAGTCTACAAGTAAGTCTATATCTCTAAGCACGATGCCATATGGTATGATGAGCAAGTGAGTAAGCATTGCAGTGATGAACATATTATTCGACTCATGCGGTCGGTTGTTAGTGGACCTTCACGTATGCCAGATAGTATTAAAAGTTACGCTTCTGATTCTCCAGATTTTATGCATGAACCGGAGTATTCTGCGTTGTTTTTGAACGATGTGCGTGAACAGTATCGTGGGTATTTGGAAAGCACCGGTGGGGATATTAGTGCTGCTGATAAGTGTATGCGTGTAATGCTATCTCGGTATCGAACAAGTAGTTTTACGGAAGGATTTACGCCTTATGCCCTAGAGAACTATCCATTCGTTGGGCGGTATAAAACAGCCATCCATCAGGCAATGAATAATTTAGCTAATGAGTTTATCATGAATGGTCGAGAAAGTGGTGAACTTGGGAGTGATGTTAGCTATTTGAGCAGTGAATTAGTGGCTAATGAACAGAGCATTGAGGAGGATCACATATTAACTGATCATCGTAAACGAGGGATCAACTATGTCGAACTTCCGAATGGCAAGAAGGTATATACTCCGACTTATATGCACGTCATTCATTACTCTGAATCTGGTATGCGAAAGAGCATGATAATCGGATTATTCAACCCATCGGAGGTGATCAATGAGTAGCTTAATTACCAATTTTCAGGCCCCTAATGGATATTTCCGAAGTATTCCATATAATGAACGTGTACGTGAACGTGGGGAGGAACCCGCTGTTCGGAGGAATAGCGCACCAGCAATAAAACCAGGAATATTAGATACCATCGGTGCAGAATATAAACAAAACAGCTTATTGATGAGCATTTGGCGCTGGGGAGCGCTTAAACGTGCACGTATATTTGGAGAAACTGGCCCAAACGGTTGGTCGCCAAAGGAGCACATTTCCGGATTTTTTAAGAATTATGAGGATTATTTGTTAGAATCTGAGAATCCCGAGGAGCTCGAATTACGGAAGAATTATGTCATACAACGGATGAATTACGAGCGTATGATGAGTCAAATCGGGGGGAACAAAACGAACATTATCCAGTTTAGCTGGGGTATGCTTGGATCCATTTACCTGGCTGATTGGTGGAGGTATTGGAGGAATTACCGGTCGTATTAGTGGCCGTTTAGCTGCTCAAATGGGAATGAGCCGTGTTGTTAGTGGGGCGCTTACTGGTGCGGTTACCGCTCCAATGGTGGATGCTATAGACACCGGAATAAAACGAACATTAACCGGTTCACAAGTGATCGAACCGGAGTACCATCCAATTGCTAATATGTTATTTGGAGGCATTATTGGTGGAGTTGGCGGTATCTTGAGTGATGCCGCGGGATATTCACGTTTTCAGTTACAGCATGGTAGTAAAGATTTCCGATTATACCGTGCGAGTGAACTAGAAAAAAGACGGCTAGAAATGGGAACATATAAGGGGTTAAGCCCCAGTGAACGTATTGATCGCCGAGCATATATTGATTCCCAGATTCAGGGATATTTAAGCGGTGAACGAACAGGTGGGAATTATCGAGCATTTGATCTGAGTGGAGCAGTTGATCGTGAACGTATGATCGGAAAATACATGGATGTATTCGGGCTCACTGAGAAAAGTATTGGAGCATTATCAAGTGGGATGAACCGTTTACGTAGTGTATTTTCTAATCAGATGAATCTACTAACTTGTCCATTGGATAGTTTACGAGTAGCAGGTATGAAGATTTTTCCGACTGATACGTATGAAAAGAATTTACAACACTTGGTAGGAACAGACACACCATTAGTTCCTTTAGTTGCACGAGCAAATACAAAAAGTGCATACCAATTATCGAGTGGGTTACGAAATGGGTACAAACTTGCACGTGAACATGGATATAGTGGAAATAAATCATCTTTTAACCAGCTTGTTTTTGATTGTTTGCAAGATGCGGAGACCTTATCGAGTGTTACGAATCCTGGGGTGTTACAAACCGTACAGGTGTTCAATACTGTAAACCGAGAAAGTGCGGACTGGTTATATCGGCATGGTGGATTCGAGTTTCAGAAGAATC
>CBCPNC010000100.1:0-2590 GCA_965120425.1 uncultured Opitutia bacterium | reverse complement strand
TTCACGTTCAGGAAACACTTTAGTTTTTATCTTTTTCCCAATAATTTTTTCTGCACAAGTTAATACTTCTCTAACAGAATACGCTCGGCCTAATCCAACATTAAAAATTTGCTTTTCTCTACGAATTTCTAAATGTGGTATTACGTTTAAACACGCTTCACAAAAATCATCAACATGTAAATAATCACGTACACTTGTACCATCAATTGTGCCATAAGACGTACCATAAACATCAACGAATTCCTGTTTCCCTAATGCATATTCCATAATCGAAGGGATTAACCCTATCCCTAAAGTATCTATAAAATAATTGTCTTCTTTCTCACTTAAACCTGCTAAATTTGGAGCACGCATAACAGCATAACTTATCCCATAAGTTAACCTAAAAGCCTCTAACATATTTTCTACAAATACTTGAGAATCACCTAAAGGTGAAATAGGATTTCTTAAAGATAGCTTGCTAACAGGTAACTTATCTTGTTCGCCAAAAACTGCTGCGGAAGAAACAAATATATATTTTTTTATATTAAAAGACAGCAACATGTTTATCAAAAAAACATTTCCGACAACGTTGTTACTATAATATGCCATCGGAATAGCAATAGATTCATCTACACGAGACAGTCCACCAGCATGAATAACCAACTCAGGGTGTTCTTGCCTGAGAACCTTATGCATAAATTGCATATCACCAAAATCACCAATATTTACCGAAAACCCACTAGATGATAAACCGTTAACATCATTTTTATCGACAATAGATATACGATGCCCATATTTTTTTAACTTAACAGCTAAATGCCTACCAACATACCCATTTCCACCTATAATTAATATATTCATATGAAAAAGATAGGTATAGAATAACGAGAATATTTTCTTTAGTAAAGAAAAAGTCTAATTCTTTTCCTCGAAATCATCCTTATCGAGTGATTCCATTTCTAAATTTTCCAGTTGGGTATTAACACCCGTTTCAATATCTACATTAGACTGAACATCTTCCAAAGAAATACCTTCTTGGACTTCTTCTACTGTTGCATTCAGTTCATTATTAAATATATTATCACCTACTACTTCATTCACCATATTTTCAGAATCTTGAACCTCATCCCCACTATTTTCTGATTTTTTCATAGCTTCGATTTGTTCTTTCGACATGATGATCGTAGCAACTAAACGACCGTCTTCAAATTCAGAAACATATCCTTCATGGATCAACCAATTTAAATTTTTAGCGAACTCAGAAAACTGTACATCCTTTTCTCCATCAGCAGCATTTTGAGCATCAGGATAGACAAGATTATATAAGTCTGATGCTTTAACATTTTTATGATCGTCTATATAATCAATAATTTTTTGAATATCTCCTTCAAATTTATCATCTATTGAACGAAATTTTCTCCTAACTGCACACGCACAGGAGATCTTTGATTTTTTAGTCTGTATTTTATAAATTGTAAAATGTGCCCGACGTAACTTTCCACGTAAATTGTTAGCTAAGCCCAACGGGAATCTTTTTTCACGCATTAATATATAAAATAGTGACTTGCGTAATATCCCTCGTGGCATATTAGCTAGTGCTTCGCCTTTAATTCTGAAAGAGTTAGCTGATTTTATAGCACATTCTTTAAAATTTTCCAAAAAAGCTTGTTTTACGTCAAAATATCTGGTTAATTCTGTATCGCAGCCCTCAATTTTAGGAATAAAGACCTTTACTTTAGATGCCTGAGCTTTCCAATCATCTATAACTGTTTGATCAGAGATTTTTTCAATATGATCCTTAAAGCATTCAAAAGGAATATGAGACAAATATCTTTCGTGATGTTCAATTAATAATTCTTGATACTTATGGTAGTTTGGTGGACAAAGTAATCTCCCGGTTAAGCCACATTTATGTATACACACAAAAGTTCCCTTGGGAACTTCACATTCTTGCTCTTTAACCGTAAAATACTTCTCAATATGATGTTCTAGGACATGTCGAACAGCTTCATTTTTACTTAAAAACACCAATTCATCATCAACTGTAAGATATAAATTAGAATCCTTAAAATTATGCCGTTTTTTTATTACGACTACAAATCTTTCTGGTTTTTCTAAAAATAATCGAGCAATATTAAAAAGTTCATATGTTTTACACGTTAAACGACAAGCGCTTACAACGTTGTCAAAATTACCATCTTCTGGATAAAACTCTGCGTCAACAACTGGAACAAAATTATATTTCGTAGATTTATCGTGATTTTTCCTAAAAAATCTTTTATGGGCACCAGTTTTCCCATCTAAATTTTTTTTAGAAACATATTTTTTATCTTCTTTGGGGAAATTACGACCTTGCCTTGAATCGTGATAATTTTCGAATTGTTTACCATTTTTTCTAATGTCCCCATCTATAGAACTAATTTGATTCGATTTTTGACGACTCCACTCAGGTTGAAAAGAAAAATCCTTCAAGTCACTCAAGTCCAGTGTACCATTATCCATACCTTAAAAATTTCTTTTATAAAAATGTCACTACTCTGACAACATTTGTTTTTCTAATTGTAGTTTTTGTTTTTCCAATTCCAAACACTTTCTTTCCAATTCAAAA
>CBCPNC010000099.1:0-3010 GCA_965120425.1 uncultured Opitutia bacterium | reverse complement strand
CACACTCATTCTATAGTTCATTAACATTTTTCACAGACGGAATCTCAAAGGGAGTTGGTACATTGTGTGCTAACTTTATAGGGGCTTGCAGAACAGACATTATTAAAAATGTATTACTGTCATCCATCAAAATTATTACGATATTTATATTAATAACTACCGTCTTAACTATTATTTTTGCTGACATTACAATTCACAACATATTTCCATTAACCAGTACTACTGCACAGAACACAGCAATTAAGATGGCATATTTGGTTTGTATATGTTTATTTCTTGACGGTATTGTCGTATCTTTACAAGCAATGTTAATTTCTGCTAGAGATACAAAATTTATTATGATATCTAATCTTTGTATCTTTTTATTTACAGTAGTAATACCTGGATACATTGGAATTACTCAGTTTAGTTTATTTTCCAAATTCCTTTGGATATTATTTCTTATCGATTCATGTGAACGTATATTATCGTTTTCGCTACGATACAAATCAGGCAATTGGAAAAAATTAAACATAGCACGTACCTAATCAAAAAAACAAGAAGATGATAAAAAATTTTCAAAAAAAAACATAGGGGAAAATGTGAGTCATTAACCAAATAGAACTAAGGGTTAAGCCGTTTTTTTAAATTCTAAAAAATTTTTTAATAAAAGCTTGACGATATTCCCCTCTCCCCTTAAAAACTTAACTTAATATGGAAACTTTGAGATTAGATTCTGATTTGCACAAGACTAGTTTTAAACAAGCACAAATATGTGAATCCGATAAAACTTCGCCAGCAATAGAAGGCACATCAGCAAAAATCAATCAACACATTGTTAAAGCTGATTCAGCCAATCAATCGTGTAACACTAAGTTGCATAACTGTTTACTGGAATATACTTTTGATGAAGCCCAAAAACTTTCCTCGCGTGAGGTAGTAGAGGCATTTAAAGAGGAACTAGAGACAGAAATACTTTCAGATTTAAGCAAAGAACGTAGACAAGAAATAGAAAATTCACCAGGTTTTATCAAATGGGATAATGAAAACAAAAATATTTACTACGAGTCAGCATTTTGCGCCGATTGTTTTGCCGATCTTTTTCTTTTGCCTGACGGACTAAAAATCGCTCGATGCTTAATAGATAAAATTACCCCTGAAGATGCTTTATTATTGCTTGGAGAATCGCGTAGATCGGCCAACGAATTCGCTGACATATATCGTGATATACTCAGAGATCCCAATTGGTTAAAAAGTCACTTAACTGACGATAATGGGCAGCCAATATTAGAAGCACTAAAAGAAGAAAACAACGAAACTGCAAAAGAAATCCAAGAACGCGTGCCTTTCTGGAACAAAGAACAAATCATTGCTTTTTGTCAGCATGTTCAAAAAACATCTGAAACTCCCGGAGCAGAAAAAGAACTGAAAAAAAATGTTCAAAGATGCGCAAACTTATTACTTGAAAAAGCGCAACAAGCATATCGGGAAAATTTTGAAAAAATTATTTTAGAAAACTCAGATGTAAACACTCTATATTACACGCTAGAGAAGGTGAAACAATTACCTATCGAAGAAGGAGTAAAAAGAATACTTGTTCACAAGACATTTTCAACTCCTGCAAAATTTGCGCATCTTCATTTTACACATTTTTTTTGCTCCCCCGAAGGCCCAGATATCATTCAATATTTAATCGATAAGCTTTATCCGATAGAAATTCTACACCTAATCACAGATCCCGGATCAGAATTTATACAAGTATACGGTGACATAAAAGAATTGGATCTATTCATCGATCAAATCACGGAAAACAATGATCAATCATCTTCAAACGAAACGTCAAATAGTACGGTAGAAAACGCGCACCGACAACCTGATTATTGGATGGTAGGGGGAATAATCGATTATCTTAAAGCCAATAATACTTCTGGATCTAAAGAAGATCTCAAAAAAGCTGCACAGGAGCTTAGAAATAATATTCTAAAGTATGCCAATCTAATGCTTAAAAAGGCCCAGTCTGCATGTGAAAAGGAACACGAATCGATACATCGACAAGCTTTAGAGACACTCCTAAAGGAGGAAGAGGTTGCTGCTTATTTTAAATAAAAGACTAGCGGAATAATTCAATATAGAAACAATTCAAAATTAACCTACAGAAGATCATCAGGAACAAAAAAGATTAAAAATAAAAACACTTTTAATTTTTCTTTGTCTGATTTTCTATTTTCCATGCCTTGATTTGTTCCAAGCGCGCTTTATACTTGGCCTCTAGTCCTTGTTCGGTCGGATGATAATATTCCCTATCAACCAAAGCATCGGGCAAACATTGCATATTTGTTATTTTTTCTTCCGTATCATGAGCATATTGATACCCTTTCCCATAATTTAATTCCTTCATCAACTTAGTTGGAGCATTTCTAATAACCAACGGAACAGGCTCTGCTAAGTGCTGTAATGCATCCTTCCTTGCGTTCAAATAAGCAACTTCCATCGCATTAGATTTGGGAGCTATAGACATATAAATAACCGCTTCTGTTAAGTGAACACTACATTCTGGCATACCAATAAAACGACAAGCCTGATAAACTGCAATTGCAATTTCTAGGGCATGAGGATCAGCAAGCCCAACATCTTCACTTGCGAAACGAACAATTCTGCGCGCTATATATAACGGATCCTCTCCACCTTCTAACATACGTGCTAACCAATAAACAGCTGCATCAGGATCAGAATTACGCATAGACTTATGCAAAGCAGAAATTATATTATAATGCTCCTCTCCAGCTCTATCATAGAGCAAAGACTTTTTAGAAATACATTGTTCTAAAAGCTCTCGTGAAACAAAAATAGTTCCATTTTCTTCAACCTTAGCATTTAGTACAAGCATCTCCAATATAGAAAGCGCAGTACGAGCATCACCATTAGCAAATTCAGCAATTATTTTCAAAAAATTTTCAGAAATATCAATTTTTTGGTGCCCTAACCCTCTTGTATCGTGCAAAGCACGAACAAGTAGTGTAAAAATATTTTC
>CBCPNC010000098.1:0-10938 GCA_965120425.1 uncultured Opitutia bacterium | reverse complement strand
AACCAATATACGCTATATTTATATTATCAAATTTTTTACTAAAACTTCCGTTAGGGAATAAATCTTCGTAGATACATATAATATTATCACAGTGACCATCTGAAACTGCTTTATACAAATCTTCTAAATCTTCATGGCTGTTAACTTCCGTATTAATTCGCATAACACCAGCACCTGCAGAATTAGGTGTAGGATCATCTGACATCAAAAAATCATCTCCTTGTTGCTTCTTTTGTAAAAAATATGGAATAGCAAAGGTAATGTCCATAAATCGCTTTAAAACAAATTGATCTTCTAGACTCATCTCCCCAGAACAAACAATATATGTTCCTTTTTTACTATGAAGTAACTTGTTAGCAAGATAAGCTAAAGATACTCTAATATCTGAAATTTCTCCTAACCTCTGAACTTGTGTAATACGAGTATTACTATTCAAAATTTTTTGAAAATCACGTGCTGAATCCGTTGGACCATATTTGATTAACACAGTCATTTTTACGGGGAATTATACGATATATATGTTTTTTGTCGTGTAAAATATCAATATTTATTCCAACACTACTTTCTGGTGAAATACTTGGTGTACGCTGCAAATTCCAAGAATTGTGATAACTATCTTGATCACTACTGACAATTGCACCTGCTGGACAAAGATCTACTAGATTTAATGAATAATTATCATTAAATTCTTTCCCTGGATAAATAGAAATTTCATCAATATAATTTTCGTTTTTTATTTTACCTAAAATATCTTCACCTAGGATATCCTCACAAAATCTTAAGCATCTTCCACAATAAATACATTTATCATTATCTATATATATTTTATCTCCTAGACGTTTAAGTTTTCTACTCCAATACGATTTTCCTACAACTCTAGTAAAACCACGAAATTGAGTATGAGTAGAAAATTTATGCAAAAAACAATCTCCTACTTTATCACATAATGAACAATCTAGTGGATGATTAAGTATATATGCATTTATAAGGACTTCTCGTAATTTGACAACAGGTGGATAGTCTGTATTAACTTCCATGCCATCACAAATATCAATCACACAAGCCAGTTTAACACTCCAGTCTTTATCAGGCAATTTACATCCAACTAAACATAACCCACAGTGATGAGCACTATCCAAGTATTCGCTGTAACAAGGACTGGGCAGATCAATATTAACTGCTTTTAAAGCTTCAAGTACTTTTACTTTTTTTTTAAATTCTACACTTTTCCCATTTAAAGTAACTTGTATCTTTTTGTCCTCCATACTAGGGTAATTGTAATGAAATTTTTTTACTTTTTCTACGCTAAAAACTAAAAAGTTAAAAATCGTTTTGACAGCACATACATGATTTGATCATAACCAATACTATGGTAAAGGTAAGTAAATGTTCCTTCTGCGGACGTTCACAATTTGAAGTAAAAAGATTAATTGCGGGAGAAAATGAAGTTTTTATTTGCGATACATGTGTAGCGACATGTGCACGCGCACTTTCAAATGAACTACCAGAGTTTAATAACCAAGTATCTGATGAACAAAAATTAAACGTAATTAATTCTGAACAATATGATAATTTTCAATTTAATTATTCTAGCCCAATGGCATTAAAAAATAAACTTGATGAATATATAATTGGGCAAGAAGATGCAAAAAAGACACTATCTGTCGCAGTATATAATCATTATAAGAGATTGATTTCCGATGGCTTAAATAATATTAATAAAACATCATCTAATATTCCAGCTGAGCTTACAGATGTTGAGATTGAAAAAAGTAATATTCTTTTAATCGGCCCTACTGGTTGTGGTAAAACTTTACTCGCACAAACTTTAGCTAGAACACTAGACGTACCATTTGCAATCGCTGATGCAACTACTTTAACAGAAGCAGGTTATGTTGGAGAAGACGTAGAAAATATTATACTACGACTTATACAGGCTGCAGATTACAATGTGAAGAAAGCAGAATGTGGCATAATCTATGTTGACGAAATAGATAAAATTAGTCGTACAACAGACAATGTTTCAATTTCACGAGATGTATCTGGAGAAGGGGTTCAACAAGCTCTTTTAAAAATATTAGAAGGCACAATATGCAATGTTCCACCAAAAGGAGGCCGAAAGCACCCGGAAGAAGAATATATTAAAGTAGATACCAAAAATATACTATTTATTTGTGGAGGAGCATTTTCTGATTTAGATAAAATTGTCAAAGAACGCGTAGGGAAAAAAGTATTAGGGTTTAATACAGAAAATGATGAAACATCTGCAAAACAAAATATATTACATGAACTACAATCAGAAGATTTAATAAAATTTGGGTTAATTCCAGAATTTATTGGAAGATTGCCAGCTATTTCAATTTTAGATAATCTAACTAAAGAAGATCTTAAAAATGTATTATTATCTACAAAAAATGCTTTAATCAAGCAATATGTTAAGTTATTAGCAATGGATAATATCAAATTAACAATTACTGATGACGCTATTGATGAAATTGCAGAACACGCTCTAAAAATGAAAACTGGTGCACGGGCCCTGCGATCAACACTAGAAAAACTAATGTTAGATATCATGTATAGCGCACCAGAAAACAAAAACATAAAAGAAGTTATCATTAATAAGGATGTGTTTTTACAAAAACAGGAAGCGATCTTAATAACAAGATAATTAAACCATATTTGATTTTTGGCTATATTCAATTAAAGTATCGAGTGATGGTATTACATTATTTTTACTCAATATATTTACTAAATTTTGTAAAAGCATACTTGTAGCTAAAGCATCAAATAAGGCATTATGATATCCAATTTGGGAAATTTTACAATATTTATCCGCTAATGTAATTAAATTAGGGAATAATTCAAAAACATTAATCAAATGGCTAAGTGAAAAATCAGCAATTGCAGGAAAAAAGTTTTTGTATAAAACTTTTGTGTCGATCCATGGGGACCAAGTGTTAACATTTTCACAGGATTCTGAAGTACGTTTAACAAAGCCAGGGGATGCAATATACTTACGAAGCAAGTGATCTTCAACTGTAATATTGTGCCCTACAAAAGAACCTGTTTTTCTTAGAAAAACAAATCGTTCTGTATGATTATTAAAATCTTCAATATTATCATCAGAATAAACTTGTGTTATTTGCATATTAATTAATTCCACAACACCATATTCCTTTATTCCCTTAGCGTAATTTCCTTCAAAATCAACAACATACAAAACTTGCATCATATGCATTTTTTATACAAGGAACAAGAAAAAATGACAACTAAAAAATATGGTATTAAAACAGAAATTATAATAGGAATAGTACCATGCGTTCCAAACGCATTAAAAACATTAGAAGCGATGTAGAACAGAAATAACATTCCACATGCTTTAGCAACACCAGACATTGGATTTTGCCGCACACCTATTGTAGCAAAAGGAATAGTAACAAATAAAATTAACATGCAAGATAGCGGCGATACTATCGAACGATAGTACTGTAAGTGATAATTTGTATACCCATTTCTAGAATTAGAAAATGATAATATTCTTTTCAACTCGGGAATAGATACATATTTAATGCGCTTTTTTAGTGAAAAAAATAAATTTGGAGTTTCTGAAAAATCATACACTTTTTCATCAAAACGCTCCATATTTACAGTATATTTTGTTTCTGCATCAAACGTAGTTTCTATTATATCATAAAAATACCACTTATTTTTTCTAAAAGAAGCATTCTTAGCGAACGTACGTTTTATCTCGTTCCAGTTTTCATCATAAAAATATATTATAATATTTTCTCCTGAAGAATCTTTTTTATTCAAGTTTCCAATAAACCATACTCGATGATCTTTATCATTTTTAAATGAAATATTTGATTTTGCTGAAATTGTTTTTATTCTTTCAAAGAAGCTCTGCGTATATTGTGTGGCAATTGATGAAATTGACATATTTAATCCAACACCTAGCAGTGTCAAAACTACACTAGCTTTCCAAAGTGGAGCTGTAATTTTAAAAATCGTTGCTCCTGTCATTCGCATTGCTAAAATTTCGTTATTTCTATGTAATTTACCTAAAGCAAATAAGAGTGATAAAAAAAACGATACCGGAATCACGATTGGTAATACACGTATAATGATCCACCCGTAGTACCAAAGTATTTGTGGAATAGAAATATTCGACTGTATAAAACCCCCAGAACTTTTATAAATATCCTCAATTATAAGCAACCCTATATTGGTTAACATTGCAACAACAAATGCCCCCAGCCATTCCCTTAGGGTATACCTATTTAAAATTTTCATTTAGCGTAGATGCTAAAAATACCCCTTCTTTTTCAATTCAAAAAATTCATGACTTAACATACTATACGACAAGACATTTTCAAACTTACCAAATCTTTTGAGATAATCACGCATATTTCCTTCATATACAAATCCGCATTTTTCAATTACCCGACGAGACCCAATATTATTTTCTCGGTGCGTAATTTGTAACCTATGAAGTTTTAAATCGTCAAAAACATAAACAATTGTACGTTTAGCTGCTTCTGTGCAATACCCTTGATTCCAAAATGTTTCACCTAACCAATAATGCATTTCTGCACCTTCCTGCTCCTTAAATAAGCTCAGGCCCATAGAACCAATAAACTCACCAGTCTCACGATTACATACTGCCCAGTAGCAACAGTTACCATAATTCATACCATTATTGATATTCTTCATCCAATTTTCAGCCATCGCCATGGTATATGGATGTGGAGTATAAGATAGATTGTTACATACCGCTTCCGTATTCACATGATACTGTATGTTGTTGACATCACCTGCATTCATTGCGCGTAAATGCAAGCGCTCACTATAGAGTGACGGAGCCCTTTTCAGGCCTGTCAACCAAGAATCTACCAGCGTCATACCACTCCTTTATTATTTATGCTTGAAACATTCCAATATTATCTGGAGAAGAATGTGAATAAGATTTTGTTCCACCCCCTTGTTGCAATTTTGGGTACTCTGTCGTCCAATATTCAATAGCATTCACAAAATCTTCCATTCGTTCATATAAACGTTCTTCATCAAACATAGACATTGGAATATGTTCGCATATTGCTAAATTATCTTCATCACCGGCACCTGGTTCTAAAAATAACTTAGAACCTGCAGTACCTACCCAAAAAAAATTATCAGACAAAATCTTAGTATATGCATCAGGTGAATTCTTAGCTAACTTACCGATAGAAGAATACAATAAACATTCATCTTTATCTTCTAAAAATGCACAGCGCACATGAAATTGTTGGTCAAACATCAAATAACATTCATCTCTATCATTCAACACTAATGAATCTAAATGTAATCTTGATGCTAGATTATCTATCGCACGTTCCATTTTTGCTCTACTAGACATATTTTTACTCCTGCTTTTGAAAAAATTAACTTATAAAGTTTATAGAAATTGGCAAGTACTAAATTAATCCTAGTTCCATCATTCCCACTTCGGTAATCATATTTTTATTCCAAGGTGGATCAAATACAATGTTCACTTTAACTTCCTTGCACCAATTTACTGACAACAAGGCATCTTTAATGTTTTCTACAATAACATTGCCTAACGGACAAGTTGGAGATGTTAAAGTAACGTCTACTTCTATAAAGCAAGCATCATCTGGACCATGAACATTGATTCTATACACTAATCCGAGATCTACGATATTTACTGAAACTTCAGGATCAAAAACAGTTTTCAATCTCTGCCACAAAAAATCTTCGTCAATCATTTTTCCTCAAGTTGCATTGTAAATATTCTACTACCTTAGTATTTTCTAAAGTTACTTCCTGTCGAGTAGAAAGATTCTTTATGCTTACTACTCTTTTTAACATTTCATTTTCTCCACAAATTACAGCAAATTGTGCATCACTACTTATCGCTGCCCTAAATTGTTTATCAAATGATAATGCTTTCATAGAATATTCTGCAATAATGTTTTTCATTCTCAGTTCATTGATCAAATGCAACGCATAACTACGGCTTTTTGGCTCAAACATTATAAAGCAATCGATATTTTTTTTATATATAGGTAATAAATTTTTTTCTTTTAAAAAATCACTCAATGTTACATCGCCTATAGCAGCACCAACAGCTGGTATACTTTGGTAACCTAATTTTTCTGTCAGAGTATCATATCGCCCCCCTCCCGCTAGTGCACGTGAAGATAATTTACTATCAAATACTTCAAAAACAAACCCACTATAATATGCCAACCCACGTACAATCCCAAAATCTATAGAAATATATTGATCTACCCCAAAATCATGTAATATTTGAATTAATTCCATCAAAACATTTACTCGCGTTTTTATTGCCGTATTGCTTAATAAGTTATTGGCTTCAAAAAACTCATTGAGAGATTCAATTGAATGGATTGATTTAAAGTCTGATATTTTCGAGAAAAACGTTCCATACTGTGGGCAAATTTTATTTAATTCTAAGATTACTTTTTCAGGTTTATTTCTTTCAGATTTATCAATTACAGATAGAACGCTCATCAAATTTTCTTCTGATACTCCTAATGTTTTTAAAAATTCTATCCACAATTGACGGTCACTCAAACGTACAAAAAAATCATTTAATCCAAAATTACGCATTATTGCAATTACTAATGCTATTATCTCTGCATCAGCGAAACATGAACTTTCTCCAAAAATGTCAAAATTAAACTGATAAAACGAACGTAACCTACCCTTTTGTGGCCTTTCGTAACGAAAATTTTCAGCGATATTAAACCATTTGATAGGTTTTTTTAGTGAATTAAATGACATTCCTACCATACGAGCGATAGATGGAGTCATTTCAGGGCGAAGTGAAATGTGACGCCCCCCTTTATCGACAAAATTAAACAATTGATTAACAATTTCATCTCCAGATTTTGCAGTAAATAATTCCAGTGGTTCCAAAACTGGTGCACTATATTCTTCAAACCCAAAACTTAGTGACGTTTCACGTACAATTTTTGTTAAAAAATTTACTACTTCATGATCTGCAGGATAAAAATCTCTAAATCCCAACAGTGGTTGATATGAACACATAAATTAAATATACCTACACCAAAACAAAAATTACAAGCTTTATTTAAACTTTAGTAAGAAAAACGAAATATTTTAATAGCTTTCTTTGTCGATCTATCGAAATCTACAATACAACCGTTAATTCTTAGATCTTCTTCTGCAATTTTTAATCGTTGTTTACGCCCAGTAATAAAGCTATCTAATACAGCATTAATATCTCGACCAATAACAGATTGATGTGCTCCACACATACCAAGATCTGTAATGTATGCTGTTCCATTAGGCAATATAGTTTCATCAGCAGTTTGAACGTGTGTATGTGTTCCTACTACTACACTTGCTCGTCCATCGACATACCACCCATACGCAATTTTTTCAGACGTTGCTTCAGCATGAATTTCTGTAATAAAAATATCAAGCAAAGAACGATATTCATTAAATATTTCATCAAACTTTTTAAATGGACAAGTAGCAGGAATTTTCATAAATTGCCTGCCTAATACAACACAAATCCCTACTGAAATACCATCTTTGTTTACAACAACAAAATTCGATGCATTAATTGCTGTTTCTATATTACAAGGAACACATACATATGATAAGTTTGCATTTTCTTTATTTTCAGATATAAAATTACGATCCAAAACATGATCTCCTAAAGTAATTATATCAATACCTGAATTTTTAAATTCTTTAATAGATTTTAAATTAATACCTGCACCTGAAGTAGCATTTTCACCATTAGCAATAATTAAGTCTAAAGAATGCTTTTCTTTTATTGAAGGTAAATGTAAGTTTAAAAATTTTCTTGCAGGACGTCCAACAATATCGCCCAAGAATAATATCCTAAAAAAATCTTGCATCAATTTACATGTGGATGAAAATCCCTGAAATACAATTTGTCAAGAATGCAATTTAATTTTTAATTAAAAGCTTGGAATTTGCATTCAAACTGTATTATTTTATTTTTGCTTTTATGAAGAGAAGTTTAATTGCACCTATTGTTACTTTATTTCTAATTCCATTATCGATTTCGTTAAATGCCGATACTGAAAATATTTCAACAGATCAGCAAATATGTGAAAAGAATTTTACAATACCAGTGTATACAAATGAAATTGCTGCAATCGTAAATAAAGATATCATTACTATGGAACGCATAAGGATGGATATTGTGCCATTAATTAAACAAATTCAAATTGAATCACGTTCAGAAGAAGAGTTTAAAGAAAAGTTATTTAACTTAGAACTGGAAACAATTAACAGTATTATCAATCGTAAATTAATTGTTGAAGCATTCTTAAAAAAGGGAGGGAAACTTTCTGATATTTATGAAAAAAAAGAATATGAAAACTATCTTCGCAATGTCTTTGGAGGAGATCGTTTAGAATTTGCAAAATTTTTAAAAGAGTACGGTAAATCTGTACGAGAATTTAAAACAGATGTTAAAGAGCGAGCAATTATTAATTTTATGATTTCTGAATTACAAACAGCTCAACCAGAAGTTAGTCCTATTAAAATTCAAGAATACTATAATTCTCATCTCTCTGATTTTTTTAAACCACAAGAATTAGAAATTAAACAAATAGTGATATTTAATGAAGAAGATAATGCTAAAGAATGCATTGAAAAAATCACCAAAGAATTATCCCAAGGAGAAAGTTTTGAAAATGTCGCTAAACAATATAGCGATAATTTTGCAAATTACGATATGGGCTACATCTATCCTGATGATTTAATACCAGAAATTTCTGAAAATATTAAAGCCTTAAACGTTGGATCATATTCTAAGCCAATTGAAATCAATGGAATAACATATATTTTTTTCGTAGCTAGTGAGAGTCCAGCTGTTCAAAAATCTCTACAAGATGTCAGTCACGACATCGAAAAACAATTGTTTTATCAATACCAAGAAGAAGCTCGAATAAATTGGTTAAAAAAACTGCGAGAAAATGCTTATATAAAAATCTTTCTACAAAAAGAAAAGGAATAATATTATGATTGAAATTCTTTATAGTATTGGAATATTAGGAATTCCTTTACTAATTTGCCTTTTCATATCAATTTTCATTTGTGTAGATAGAATATTTGCATTACGCGAATCAAAATTAGGAGTACTAAAGTTACAACATTTTTTACTTAATGGACAGGTAAATAAAAACATTACTTCACCTACAGATTTTTTTGAAAAAATTATATCTTTTTTTTACACAACCAATCCAAGTATAAAAGAATTAAATGCTTATGTTAATTTAGAATTAAACAAACTTGAACGTGGGCTATTTTTACTGGACACAGTAATATCAATTGCTCCTTTGCTTGGACTATTAGGGACAATATTTGGATTAACGCATGTTTTTTCATATTCTATCAACGTAGATACTTCTATGACAAACGAAGTTTTATCTCATGGTATCGCTTTAGCACTGACAACTACGGCACTAGGATTAATAATTGCTATTCCTACAATTATAGCTAACAATATCTTTATACGCAAACTAGACAAAATATATACAATAACAAACTTACTAACTGAACATTTAATAAAACGTGATCTAAAATAAATGCTAAATCGTATATCTAAACATAGAACAAACGTTAATATTATACCTCTTATTGATGTTTTAACAGTTTTAATATTCTTTTTTATGGTTACTATGAATTTCAAATCACAATCCCTTTTAAATATTATTCCCCCTGAAGTAAAATGTTCGGGACAAAATAATACAGGATCAAGCATTGTAATAGGTATAAATAAGAACGGAGAAATATATTTCAATGATTCCATCATATCATACACTGAACTTGCTGAAGTAATCAAAAAATCAGCAACAATTAACCCAGCTCAATCCGTGCTAATAATTGCAGATGAAAATAGTGAATTAAAAAATACAACACACATTATAGACTGTTGCAAAAAAAATAATTTAAATAAATTACACCTACAGACACGCTAACTTAACCATAAGAAAGATCTTGCAAGTTAATATCAACAAAAAAATTAGGTTCTGTGTAGTCATATTCATTGTAATTGGATGCTTTTTAGCCTTAATGTACAGAATTCTCAGTTTATCTTATATTAACCGCGTAAAATACTTATCTTCCCTGACAAAAGCACGATCTACCTTTCAAAAATATTCTGCTAAACGAGGAAATATCTTAGATCGTAATGGCCAAGTATTAGCTACCTCTTCTTCTAAACTAATACTGGGTATAGATCCTTATGCAGCTAATATTACTAAAGATAAAGATAAAATTACTATACTATCTGATTTATTGAATATTCCTACCGAAAGAATTTTAGAAAAATTTATTAAAAATAAAATTGTTAGAGGAAACAAAATTTACAAGTCACGCTGGGTTGAATTGTGCATTTTTGAAGAAAAAGAATTGTTAAAAACAATTGAACAATTAAAAATTTCCGGATTATATGGTATCGAAAAAGAGTTGCGCTTTTATCCATTTGGTGAACAATGTGCGCATATAACTGGATTTGTTAATCATGATGGTGTTGCTGTATGTGGTGTTGAGCGTTACATGGATTTTTACTTACGTGGACAAGATGGATTTATTTCTTCAGAAAAAGATGGATTACGACGTGAATTAGTTCAGTATCGCAAACAAATTATAAAATCATATGACGGTTACGATGTAGTGCTAACTATAGACGCTAAAATACAACAAATGGTTCATAAGCAACTACAGGAATTAGCAAATAAATACTCTCCTAAAAGTGCCTCGATTATTGTGAGTGATCCAACTACTGGTGAAATACTAGCTATTGGAAATTACCCGACTTATGATCCAAATAATTATGGCAAATATTCATTTGATACAATGCGTAACCGTGCAATTAGTGACCTATATGAACCTGGATCAACTTTT
>CBCPNC010000097.1:0-7710 GCA_965120425.1 uncultured Opitutia bacterium | reverse complement strand
CATAATATATTTACATTCAACAGATTAAAACATTATTACCTTATTCACGTTAGATAATATTAAGAATAAATAATTTTTATTTTTATTTTTCATATTAAATCACCAACAAAATTTTTACAAAAAAAATGTGAATAACTTGTTAATAATACACCAATATCATGTGTATGAAATATGAATATCTAAAACAAGCAAAGGCCAAACACACCTGATATACTAATAAACTCTGCAAAGTTTAAAACTGATTCTTTAATATAAGATCAGCTGCATGCCAAGCAAGTGTGGCACACTTCACTCTCATTGGAAAAGTCTTTACACCGGATAGTGCACATACTTCACCGTATTTAGATAAATCTGATGAAGCTCCATTCAATGAGCAACTTACTTCATATATAATCTGTATAGCATCTTGCCGAGTTTTTCCTAATAGAAGATCCGTCATCAGTGATGCACTAGCCTGAGAAATTGCACATCCTTCACCTGAAAATGTTATCTTTTCAATGACATTGTCTTTAAATTTTATGCAAATCTGTACTTCATCTCCACATGATGGGTTGTAACCCTCTTGACAAATAGAATCTTTGCATGCCGGGCATTTATTGTGCGGGTTTCTATTGTGTTCTAGTATGATATCTTGATAAAGCTCTTGAAAATTATTATCCATGAATATTTCTTAAAACTTGACTTAACTTAGTTGGTTAAGAAGCCTTAAAATAAGATGAGATTGCGTAAAATTGCAAAACAAATATGTTCTGTTATTGTAGATTCTTTATTTCCAAGAAATTGCACGATATGTGGTACCACAGTAGATAAACATTCGCTTTGTAGAAATATTTGTAAAAAATGCACTGATAAAATCATTTGGTTCTCACAAGAAGAAAGTAGTAACATAATTTCTTCAATTAAATGTGCAGGGCGAAATAATAATTTATCCAAAAGTATGTTTAATAATGCGGAAACTTGCTGGAAATATTGTGGTATTGGGCGTAAAATTGTATTAGCCTTTAAATATCGCAATCATGACTTTTTAGCGAAGGATATCGTCAATTTGATAAAAATTTATCGACCAGATGTGATAAAATACATTGAAAATTCTGTTTTAGTTCCAGTTCCACTAAGTTATGTAAAAAATGTAATGCGTGGTTACAATCAATCGATGTTACTTGCCAAGGAACTGGCCAAAATAGGGAATAAAGTTACCGTGAAAAATATTCTAAAAGCGAAATGGCATAGATCACAAACTGAGCTTTCACCAAAAAAACGAATATCAAATATTAAAAATGTTTTTTTCTCTCGCAATTGTAGAAATATTTTCAATAAACGTGTGATAGTTGTGGATGATGTTATAACTACAGGTGCTACGATTGAAGCTTGTTGTAAGGCGTTGCACTTACAAGGGGTTATTGATGTTAATATATTAACTTTATCTCATGGTTGATTATGGCTCTTTTTAGTAAACCAGTATATTCTACTATCCCAGTAAAAAAACATGGCATACCAGAAGGGATGTGGATGAAGTGTCCAGTTAGTGGTGAAATGATATACACTAAGGATCTAGAAAAAAATAATATGGTTGCGCCAAAGAGCGGATATCATTTTCCATTAAATGCACGTAAAAGGATAGAATTATTATGTGATAGCGGTTCCTTTCATGAAATGTGGAAGGATTTAAAAAGCGTAGATCCGTTAAACTTTGGTGGAGATGGGATATATTTGAAAAAATTGCGAAGTAACCAGGAAAAGACAAAACTAGATGATGCAGTATTAGCGGGCTCTGGTAAAATACATAATATACCTGTCGCGTTAGCGGTTATGGATTTTAGTTTTTTAGGGGCAAGTATGGGATCCGTAGTTGGAGAAAAGATCACTCGAACGATAGAACTTGGTCTAGAAAAAAAAATACCAGTAATAATTGTTTGCGCTTCAGGTGGAGCAAGAATGTACGAGGGAGTATTAAGTTTGATGCAAATGGCTAAAACATCAGCTGCTTTAGCAAGGCTTAAGGAAAAAAATATTTTATACATTCCAATTCTGACAAATCCTACGATGGCTGGCGTGATGGCAAGTTTTGCGTCTTTGGGGGATATTATTTTAGCTGAACCAGGAGCGTTAATTGGGTTTGCCGGGCCGCGAGTAATAAAAGAAACAACACACCAAGAACTGCCTTCAGGATTTCAGAGTGCAGAGTTTTTGTTTGAACATGGCTTAATTGACCAGGTTGTTAATCGTAATAACTTAAAATCTCGACTGCATTATTTTTTAAAAGTTTTTGGATATGAACACGTTAAAGCTAAGTGATTTATTGTCTGATGTTGATTGTTTTCAATTAAAAAATGTAGACTTACAAAGCAACGTTTCTTATCTTAGTTGTGATTCTCGGGATATTCCGAGTGATGGAACACCAATCTTTTTTGCAATAAAAGGGAACCACGTAGATGCTAATTGTTTAATAGATGATGTATTAAAGAAAAATGTTCATGCACTTATCGTTAGTGAGAATGAGCAGTTATCGCGTGGAATCGTTGTAAAAAATCTTTTCAAATGTATTGCGCAGATGGCTAAACGCTTCCATCGGAAGCCAGATGAACGTTTAAATGTTTTAGCAATAACAGGAACGAATGGTAAGACAACGATTAGTTTTTTATTGCGACATTTATTAAATTCAGTATCTAAAACTGGATTGATCGGAACGATAGAATATGATCTCGGTGAAGACAATCATATTGAAGCGATTAACACGACACCTTTAGCACTAGATTTTTATAAGTTTTTAGACATTTGTATGAAAAATAAATGTCGAAATATTGTACTAGAGGCGAGTTCACATGCAATAGATCAGTACCGTATATATGGCTTACAAGTAGATGTTGCTGTTTTTTCTAATCTATCGCAAGAGCACCTGGATTATCATAGGACCCTTGATCAATATTTCCTTACTAAGGCCAAGCTATTTGATGGCCAAAATGGTACATTTCCTAAAGTTTCTTTAGTCAATATTGACGATCCATATGGTCAACGATTACTAGATAGGTTGATTAATTTAGGATATAAAGTGTTGTCTTTTGGGGAAAGTAGTAGTGCTGATTTTCGTATCGTAGATATTACTAATAACCAGCTTCAAGGTGCGACTTTTGGGATACAGTATGAAGGTACAAAGTTTTATTTTAAAACACATTTAATTGGACGACATAATATTTCCAATATTACTGCTAGTGTTGCAGCAGCACACTGCTTGGGACTGAATTTTTATGAAATGCAGGAAAAGATTTTAAATTTTTACGGTGTGCCTGGAAGATTGGAAAAGATTTTATTAAAGAATGGTGCTACTGTTTTTATTGATTTTGCACATACTCCAGCTGCGCTGAAAACGATATTAAATGTATTACATCCATGTACAGAGGGTCGCTTAATTACTGTATTTGGATGTGGTGGGGATCGTGATCGTTCCAAAAGAGCACCAATGATGAGTATCGTTTCATCACTATCAGACTTATCGATTGCGACATCAGATAATCCACGCTCTGAAGAACAAGGGCAGATTTTTAGTGATATGAAAGAGGGAATTACATCTGGTTCATTAGTAGAATTTATTGAAGATAGAAGGGATGCTATTAAGAAAGCTATTCAGGAATCCAAAATCGGCGATGTTATATTATTTGCTGGCAGAGGACATGAAAACTTACAGAAAATAGGAGACGATACTATCCATTTCAATGATCGTGAAGTCGTGGAGGAAATTAACGAACTAATCTAGTATGGAATTATCGTATTTCGATGAATCTTACCTCGGATACTGGTTATGTGGGGTAAAACCAAAGGTTGTTACACGTTTTTGTAATGACACCAGGAAATTATTACCAAACGATTGTTTTGTAGCGATAAAAACTGCCAATGTTGATGGACATGATTTTCTTGAAGATGCCCAACACAAGGGAGCTTCTTGTGCACTGGTTCAATACCCTCACGCGGGATTAGTGATTCCACAGTTTGTATGTAAACATGATACCATTGAGACTTTAAAAATATTGGCTAAAATTGCACGTTCTCACTATACTGGATCAGTTATTGGCATTACGGGCAGTATGGGAAAAACGACAACAAAAGATATTCTCAGTTTATTACTTGGGGTGAAACACAATAAGACGTTTTTAAATGAAAATAATAAGCTTGGGCTTTGCATGACACTCGGGAAGTTATGCAATTCTGAAAATAATGCAGTTGTAGAAATTGGGATTGATACAATTGGTAGTATCGAAGAAAAATTACACTTAGTTAACCCGACTGATGGCATCATTACCGGGGTTTGCCGCATTCATTTAAGTGGATTTATTAGTGAAGAAAATGTTGCTAATGAAAAATGTAAATTAGCAGAATTTGTCTTAAATAATCATGGACAATGTATTTTATCAGAAGATTTATTGCGATTTAAATGCTTTCAAAAGATCAAAGATGAATGCGTTATTCCAAGTGATAAATCAAATAGTACAGTAAGCTATTATATTAGTTATAGAGAAGATGTTAGGAAATTAAATATAAGTATAAATGATATGCATTATTCATTTTTAGTTCCACATAAGATGAGTAATGGCATGACTAAAAATTTAGTATTAGCTGCTGTATACTCTTTGCTTCATGGAGTGGAAAAAGAAATAATTGAACAACGTTTAAATATGTGGAAGCCATCATTTTTGAGAGGATCAGTAGAACAAGTCGGAAATAAGACATTTTACATTGACTGTTATAATGCAAATTTTGTGGCATTTTGCGATTCGTTGGCTAATTTTGATCGATTATTTCCTAATAATGGGCGATTATTCATTATTGGGTCATTAAAAAGTGAAGAAATTGGGAATGATGCTTATGAAACAAACGTAAAACTTGGTGCGACTATGCCAATTCGTTTGAACGATACTATTGTTTTAATTGGTGATCAAGCTGATGCTATTGAAACTGGGATACTCAAGAAATTTTCTAACGTAGAATATTTGTGTGTAAAAAACCCTAACAACGTTTCTGATATTATAAATTCATTTTCGGGAATAGCATATATAAAAGGGCATCATTGCTACCATTTAGAAAAATTTGTATACAAGTAAAGATTATGGTGCGGTTTTAAAATGCAACTTTACGAAGTTTTTCATAGCCCCTTGACCAAGGCGTTTCTTAAGTTCAAGTGCTTGCTCAGTAACACGTTGACTAGCACCTTTCATAAGTGACATATCTGCCAATTTTGATAATTCTTGCGTGTGCTGTAAATACTCTGCACGAGCAACGATTGAAGCTGCTGCAACTACGGGGTCAGACTCGGCTTTGGTTTCCATGCGCAATTCAAAATTGATGTTTTTGAGCATCGATTGAACAATTGGTCTTTTAGAAAATTGATCGAGCATGCCCCAAGACACTGGTTTTTTAGCTAGAGCATTTTTTAGCGAGCATGTATGCATCCATCCTAGCAGTAAGTTCATATTACTATGAAACTTAACATATAATTCGTTATACTTTGCCATAGATACACTCATAGTTTCTACGATACATCCAGTGCGTCGAATTTTTTCTGATAATTGAAAAATGCTCTTATCGCTACTTACTTGTTTACTATCTTTTATGCCATCGGATATAAATTGTTTAACTTGTTCCTCATTTGCAATCACACATGCTGTTACTAATGGGCCAAAGAGATCTCCTTTCCCACTTTCATCCATACCTGCATGTTCTTCAAACCATTCACTATGTAAGACGTTGTCGTAACCAATAGTTACTTGCTTGAATATCAATGGTTCCAATATAAATTGAATAAAATCTTCAGTGTTTTTTCCCTGTACTACTAATTTATGGCTATTATATAATACTACATTGACAGCATTCCATTTAAATGCAAGTTGAGCATAATTAACATGATATCGTACTAATGATTTAGAATAGAACCATTCATATAAGCTTTCTTCTTGCTCCTGATTTAATGTTGTGGAATATATTGAACGAGAAGACTGAGGCATATTTGTATTATTACTTTTTTGCAACAGATTGTTCAAGGGGCATATGAAATGTTAATTGCTGCCCATTTCGGGACACCACTATAATCATTGTTTCTCCAGGGTGTGAAAAGAATAGCGCATTGTGTAAATCTTCACGATGTTTAATATGAAATTCGTTCATTGATACTAAAATATCACCAGCTTGTAACCCGCATCGTTCAGCACTGGAATCATGAATTACGCGCGAAATTATGATTTGTTGCCCGATTCCCAGCTTATATTCAGCATGAATTTCAATACCTAAAGAACTATAAATTGTGCTTCCAAGTTTCATGATGTCATCGTATGTTCGTTTAATTGCACGCTGTGGAAGAATGAAGCTAGAATGTAATTCTGGCAATGCTGCTACCATCATACCGATTAATTTGCCATCAAGTCCAAATACCGGGGCACCACTTTCTCCACCACAAAATTCAATGTCGCTACGTAGGTATGTCGTTAAAAATACATGTTCTCCATAAGAAATATTTTTCCCAACGATATTCCCAATTGCTGGAGCAGGATCTAATTCCAACCTACACCCTATAAATACAGCAAAATCTCCAATATTGGCCAATTCAAAATTATTCTCTGGTGTAATGTCAACACGCTCGAATTGTTCTGGTGGTTGTAACAAGCGAATAATTGCGATGTTTAACAATGGGTCGTACCCTATACATTCCGCGGCATATGATAAGCCAAAATATTCTACCCATAATACATGTGCTGATGCTACTATTGAGGCAGCAGTTACAACATGTGCTTGATCGGATACAAAAAATCCTGTACCAGATAATACCGATTGTGTATGTGTTACATTTTTATCAGGTTCATTGTTGTTATTTTGTATATCTTGAATACCAATTACACGTACAACAGTTGTTTTTTTCTTATTAAAAAGATCTTTTACGCAACGGTGATTCCAAATAGATGTCGCTTCTGACATCCCTACTTCATATTTATTTATTTCGATACTATTGGGTGCATGAGCAGATATGGAAATATTATTTGCCTGTTGTTGAATATTTGTAGCGTATAAAAACGATGTCTTTGTCCACAATAATAGTAAAAATATAAACGTTACTTTGATGATTTTTTCCATGTATTTATTTACTGTGTAGATAAATTACTGTTGCTTATTACATCACAGACGTATCCGATTCCTTTTTCCTGCCTATTGCATCGTACCCCTAAATCAGCGGATATAGTTATTGGCATGGAAGTCATGATTGCGTCGTATGCATATAATTTTTGATTTTCAACATTGGAAATATCAACGATTTTATCGTAGTATTGATTGTCACACTTTGTGATCTGTTGTATTAGTATTCCACACGTAATTGTTAAGCAAATACTCGCCACTGCATAAGCTAATTTTTTATGGAACAATACATTAAATATTTTTTGAGTCCATGAAGTATCTTTTCCTATTATACTGCCTAAGCATTTACGTTCTAAAGAATATTCAAACTGTGCCCATGTTCGCTCATCAGGACGCTCTAATTTTTTAAGCTGGAGTAAATTATGTAAGTGCCTATCTTCGCTACTATTGTTATTTTTTTTCATTATATATATATATAATCTTTCAACAATCCTTTTAACTGTTCTTTAGCGTAATGTAACCGTGAGCGTACAGTCCCCTCCGAACATTTTAATATAGCGGCTATTGCAGCATGATCCAACCCTTCGATTTCGTACA
>CBCPNC010000096.1:0-4414 GCA_965120425.1 uncultured Opitutia bacterium | reverse complement strand
AATGCTGTAAATTCATCAACAGGTGAGTATTTTGATAATATTTTTATGAGAAATGCAAATGAAAAGCAGTTAATTGCCGATGAAATTGCAAATGGAACACCAATGGCTAAACAAGATTTTAATTGTGCTAAATTCAGTCTGAATTTTCTTGTATGATATTTTTTGTGATTTTTTTCTGACAAGAATACAAGAAAGCTTATTACAAAAACTGTAAATTGTGCAATAAAGGTTGCATATGCTGCTCCAACACACCCTAGTTGAGGGAATCCACAATACCCAAAGACAAGTAAAATATCGAAAATGACGTTTAACATACTATCTATAATTGATAATAATGTTATAAATTTTGTTTTTCCTCGACCTATAAAAAATGATCCTAATGCTCCAAATGTAGCGTAAGAGATAGGGGAATATAATAATGTTATTCTTAGATACCCTAATGAATCAGAAGTTGGGTTAGCTAGCATATACTCTGTGCTATATAAACAAACGGGAATAAATATTATGTATGTCGATAAAGAAAACCATATCATTTGCCACACAATTGGTCCAATTTTGTAAAATTTACGGGCTCCGTTGTGTTGGCCAACAAAAACTTCAGTAACACCTATCAAAGAAAAAAAAGTAAACCAAAATCCCAACGACCACGGGAAACATTCAACGCTTATATTAAACGCTTCTTGTGAATAATATGATAGAATAATACGGTCTATTAATAGTAATACACAATTTGACGCTGATGCAATGATCATTGGCCAGGATAAAGTCCATAATTCGCCAATGGTGCCAGCACTATATTTTGTTAACTGATTATGATTATTAATCATCAAGCCACAGCAATATTATCATGGCTTGATGCATTGAATCAATATTTTTTTATGAGTAATTGTCCCTAAAATTTCATTTCGAAAAGATATCTTTTATATTAGATTGAATACCTTTTATAGTATTTTTAGTTCCTTTGATGGCTTCTTTAGAAGTATTTTTTATTTTTATAATTCCTTGTGTAGCTTGATTGATCCCTGGTAATTCTCCGATAGATTGAAATGTTGCCTGTATAAAGGCTGTTAACCCGTACATCCCCAAATCAGCTACTAGCGGTTTGATAATTGATGAAATATCAGAAATATTAGAGAATTCGCGCTTATATTTTATACTGAATTCTTTGACAGAATTATCACTTTCATCGATTATCTTTATAGAATTTATTGAAAATGTAAATTTTTCTATGACTAAATTCTTAGTGCTTTTTGATGCTTCTTTGTTATTTGCTTTATTGGTGTTTTTATTATCCCCCGTAGCATCGGATTTCCCGATAGAAGAAATGTTATCTGCAAAAACAGAGTAATTGTAAATCCCTTCTTTGTTTTTTACAATAGTAACATTATCGATATCAATCAAAATGTTTTCTAATAAAATTGTGTTAGAAAATATAGATGTCAATTTTACATCTACGTCCAAATCGTTGAAAGATATAAATGAAGTTTCAGAAAATTTATCGTTTGGATTTTTTATGGTGACGTTCTGAAAATCAACGTTTCCTTTAAATAAGGATCCCTTCGATGATTGTATAGTAGTGTTAAACCCAGTTAATGAGCGAGATTGCCAATTTATTACCCATGGTAACCATAAGTTGCCACATGCTAATATAACGACCAGAAGCAATACTAATATTAATGCACACTTTAATAAAAATTTCAGTGCCCATCTTATAGGGGAAAGTAAAAAACTTATAATTTTCATGTTTAATGCCCTTTTTTGTTTAGTTACTGGTTCAGATAATTTTTATTACTATTCTGATGTATTATCATTTTTTTCGTTATTTGATTGTTCATCAACGTATAATAGTGTTTTCACTATATTTTTTAGCGATGTATTGTCTAAAAATAAAGAGCCTGTATATTTCTTATCCTTTAATTTTATTTCATATATGACCGGCTTAATTTCCATTGTAGAAAAATCATAAGGCAAGAGTTTCTTATCAATGGTATTTAGTACAGCCTTAGGATCGAAATATACTGTTAATGCACAATCTTCCTTTAGTGTGACTTTGGATTTGTTTTTTAAAATATTATCAATAGTTTCATGTAAAATATCTATATCATTACTAATAAGCAAATTGTTTTTACAAATACATGTATACACATTAGTATTATCGTTATTACAAAGGTAAATACTTTGTTTTTGATATTTAATTTCATTGTTAGTGTCGAATTTCCAATTTGCGTTTAACTTAGGTAACATGTCATGACATATTTCTTTCGCATGAGAAACATTAAATGTTCCATGTGAAATAATTACAAATTTATCGATATTAGAATCTGCGTTGTTGAAAATATATATTGCTTGTTGTCCGTTAAATTTATCTATTAAATTATCTAAATAACTAGATATTATTTGGATTTTTTCATCCATCGCTTTAACATCTGAGCTCTTGAGTAATTGATGTTGTAATGCCTCTATAGCCATTTTATATTGATTTACATCTATACACGAAAAGATAGAGAATATTGGGGGATTTTTAAATGTACATTGCGGAATTTTTGTAGTCCCACCAGATTTCATAGAGAATATTTCTCCAGTGTCTGTACCTAATCTAGCGTGAGCACTAAAATTTAGTAGTGTACTTTGTTTGTCGAATGTAGCTGAAATTATGATTTGTTTTAAATCATCAATTCTATTTCTAATCGCATCGAGTAATGGGCGAATTGCAGCTAAAGATTGTTCATCTTGTATCCCTATTAACTGATTCACAGTATCTATATTTAATTCTTCAGATAGACGTTCAGGTATTGGACAAATCTCGATATCAGTTTTTAATTTTTTTTCTGTAGTTTTTATCATCCATTGAACGTCATCTAAGTTTTCTAAGTTACTTTGTTTAGTTGATATAAATGACCAATTGTCTATGTCTTTTATGTGTAGCCCACTTTTAATTAGCGAATTTTTTAAAGCGCTGTTGCTTTGAAATCTTGCAACTATTATATTTTCTGGAAATTGATTTTTCTCTTTAAAAACGAATATTGCAACATTTTCTTTTTCTGAAAGTCCTTCATAATTTGGATGACCAATTGAAGAAGCTAAAATAGTAAGTTCAGCATCAAAGTACTGATCGTTTACTATTTGCTTCACGAAATTCATTATTTTTGGAATCGATGTCTTAGGTGCATTAGTACGTATGTATAAACGGAGGTTGTCTTTGGTGTATTTTGCAACAGAAAAACATGTAAAATTTACAATACAAAATATACAAAGTAACAATTTTTTTAGAAAGTTCATATTTTTCACTCTAGAGCTTCGATATTAGTTTATGATATTAATGTGCTTATGCAAGCCTTTTTGAAGTCATATGATGAGGTAGCGTAAAACTTTTTTGATGTATTTTTATAAAGATAAGTAAATTCAATAGAATGAGAATGAAGTAATAATTGGTTGTTTTTTGTTAAATTATGAAATTTTTTATTAAAACTAAAATCTCCATATATTTTATCACCGATAATAGGTATATGATTTTGTGCACAATGTATGCGCAGTTGATGAGTTCGGCCCGTAATTGGTTGGAGTTCAATAAGCGATAGTGTTATGGACTGCCATAGAAATTTTTGTATTAATTTGTATTTTGTGATTGCAATATTGTTACCATAAAAATTCGCTCGGACAAAATTATTTTTTTTTATTTTCGAAATTTTTGACGTCCATATGCCTTCTGCATTAGGTAAATATCCTTTTACGAGTGCAAAATATTTTTTTGTTACAGCTTTTTTTTTAAATAAGTCCTTTACAATATTTTTTACATCAGGATTAGAGCAGAGTACAACCAACCCTGATACTGGAGAGTCTAATCTATTTAAAAGATATATCATCGAAGCATCATCTATCGAATAAGCTTCATGTTCCATAAAATAATTACATGTTAGCAAACAATTTTTATTATTGTTATTATTATTTGGATGAGATAGTATCCCTGCAGCCTTAGTAATAGCGATAATCCCATCTTCAGAGATATGTTCTATGGTTACACCACTATTTAAATATCGTCGCCACTGAAGGTTCATTCATGAATTACTTTTTCAACAAGGATTTTAGCATCAAGTCCAAAATGTTTTTCAGAAAAAACATCACATTCTGGGGTAGATTTTAATAACTGTTCAACCATACCCATTTTAGCATCTAGATTATCAACTAGTGCTACAAAGAATGCTTCTGGGGTAGCTGGACGAACCGCTGCACCGTATTCTGGTAAATCATGATGACTTAGGATAATATGTTCTAAGCGTTCTAAAATATCTTCATTTAATTTTTTCTGTAATGCTATACGTCGAATCATTCGATAACCAATGATAAGATGTCCTTGAAGAATACCGATCCTTGTTTTTTGAGCAACAAGTTCGTTGTTGTATTCTATCACTTTCCC
>CBCPNC010000095.1:0-12331 GCA_965120425.1 uncultured Opitutia bacterium | reverse complement strand
TTTCTGAATATAACCCATATGATACAAATGAAAATATGCAGGGAGTATTTTTTTACAGAATGCCTAATAGTTTAAGTGGTATGGGAAAATATTCACAATCATCAGATATCCCTACCAACAGTATCCTAATTTACCACATAGGTAATGATACAAGTGGACATTATCAAGCAATAATTTAAAAAAATCAGATTAACTGTTTTTTTATGTTTAGGAAATATCTACAATACAGTTAGCAATTTTTCTTGCTGGGCCAGTTTGTATGATTTCTCCTTTTGTGTTTTCTTCTAATAACAAATCTCCTCCCGGCATATGCATACAAACAGTACTACTGCACTTCTTTAACTTTCTGGCTACTGCAAAAACAGCACATGAACTTGACCCTGATGCTAAAGTATAACCTGCGCCACGCTCCCAAATTTCAATTTTTATATTATTATCATCAATTATACTGGCAAATTGCACATTTGTTTTCTCAATAAATTCTTTATTTTTTTCTAAAATCGGACCATCAGTTATAACATTGTCTTGAATAATATCATCCGTAAAAATCACACAATGAGGATTACCAATCGAGACCGGATAATAAGTATAACGACGTTCATTCACGCGTATATCAATCCCAGAATCGACAAACTCTGGAATATTATACCCTGAAAAGGTAGCAACGCCCATGTTAACTGAAAAACTTTCACGCGATATAATCTTACACTGTACAGTCTTAAATGGCGTAGATACTGGAAATTCTGAATTAATAGGAGCATAACCTAAATCATGCATAGCACATAAAAAAATTCTTATTCCATTACCACTAACCTCTGCAATAGAAGCATCAGGATTAATTATCGTGACATGAAACTCTCCATTTTGGTATCCACCATATAAAATACCATCTGATCCAATACCAAAATGACGATCGCAAATCAATTTGATTGATTCATTACTCAACAATTCATGTTTAGAAGAATCCAAAAATAAGTAATCATTCCCTAAAGCTTGATATTTTGAAAACAAAACTTGTTTAGGCATACTTAGTCCTGATCTTCTTGTTTTGAACAAGCACATTCCGATATAAATGTATTACAACTTAAATTTTCATAATCAGAAAACCCTGATATGGTAATATTTATTCTACCAACATTACTCAGTCCAAGATCATGAATTAAAACGGAATTTAGGCGGTTTTGCAAATTAATGGTAAAATCTGTTAAATTAATACACATTCTAAGACGTAATTTTAGATTAATATTAATCTTCCCATGTTTAACGCGCAAAATTACATGTACATGCGAAATTTCATTCTGTAATTTACAAATTCCTTGAATAACTGAACATAATGCACGTTTTGTTGTTCGCATCTTACCTAGTTTAGAACTAGTAATTATCAACAACTTCTTTTTGAAAAAACTTTTACACAAAAAAAACAAGCATAGCAATGATACCGCAATTAAAAGGTAATCGCCGTTCACTTTTTCTAAAAAACCTTGAAAAAAAGCATTAAAATCTTTCATGGGTTACTGAGCATATTCAATATTTTGAGAAATATTGTCATCAACTTGAGTGACACTTTCAATAGTAATATTAACTAATGCTACACTTTTCATTGTCATACTTGTAACCTGACGAGCAACAGTCTGTTGAATATCATATGCAACCTTCGCAAGTTCTACACCAAATTTCAAAACTACCTGAATATCAATAACATAATTACCATTTTCATCTTCAGAAATTCTAATACCACCACAATCTGGATTTTTAGAAAAAATTTTTTGCAGCTTAGAACTAATTGATGTATTGCCAATACTCACTACACCGTCTACAGACAATGTGCTTAGTCGTACAATATTAGCGATTACGTCATGATTTACCCTAATAGCACCTATGTTACAAGTATTACTATCATCAATAACACTAGGTGTATTAACCTTATCTAAATTTTGTTGAGTCATAAAAAATATTATTAAAACTTATAATATAAATGCTTCACTAGGCGTACGGGCCAAAAATTCTTCAATAAATTTTGTAGAAAATTTACCAGATCTAAAACCTTCATCAAGCATAACAGTACGTAAAAATGGAATCGTTGTATCAACACCTCTAATGATATATTCACTTAACGCACGATACATACGATCAATCGCAACATCACGGGTATTGCCCTTAGTAATAACTTTTGAAACTAAACTATCATAATACTGCGGAATTCGATAGCCACTATAAATATGAGAATCCACACGAACTCCGTAACCACCTGGCGCATAACAAAAAGAAACTTCACCCGGACATGGAGCAAAATTACGCAATGGATTTTCCACATTAATTCGACATTCAATAGCGTTGCACAAAATCTTTAAATCTTTTTGTTCTACCCTCAAATGCTCACCAGCAGCAATAAGTAACTGCCATTTTACAAGATCTATCCCCGTAATTTCTTCAGTAATACCATGCTCGACTTGAATACGAGAATTCATTTCAATAAAGTAATAATTTCCATACTTATCAACTATAAATTCTACCGTTCCAGCATTAAAATATCCACATTTTTCTGCTATCCGTATAGCTGCACGCCCCATTTCATCACGCAAACGCGGAGTTAAAAATGGAGATGGAGCCTCTTCTACCAACTTTTGGTAGCGTCTCTGAATCGAACAATCTCGCTCAAATAAGTGAATAATTTTACCGTGTTTGTCTCCTAAAATTTGAATCTCAATATGACGTGGTTCTTCTATATATTTTTCAATATACACATCACCATTTCCAAATGACTTTTCAGCCTCTGTGCGAGCTACACGATATTCCTTACCAAACGACATCGAATTGTTAACTAAGCGCATTCCTTTGCCACCACCACCAGCTGCTGCTTTAATAATTACCGGATATCCAATAGAATCAGCAACATTTTTGGCTTCTGTTTCGTTATCAATGACACCGTCACTACCTGGAACGATAGGGACCTTCGCTTGTTTAGCTATCATTTTCGCGATAGACTTATCACCGACATTAGCAATGGTTTCAGGAGATGGTCCAATAAAAGTAATATTACAATCTTGGCATTGTTCAGCAAATGTTGAATTTTCTGACAAAAATCCATATCCTGGATGGATTGCATCGACATTGCCAATTTCCGCTGCACTAAACATTCTATCTGCTCGTAAGTAACTCATTGAACTTTCAGCTGGGCCAATACAAATTGCCTCATCTGAAAATTGTACATGCAACGACTGTTCATCTATTTCAGAATAAACAGATAATGTTTTAATCCCCAATTCCTTACATGCCCGAATAACCCTCAGTGCAATCTCCCCACGATTGGCTATCAAAACTTTTTCAAACATCATCGATTAAGGCTTTTTTACTTTAAATAAAGGTTGGCCATATTCAACACTTTGGCCATTTCGTACTAAAATATCAATAATTACTCCATCAACATCAGCTTGAATTTCATTCATTACTTTCATTGCTTCAATTATACAAACTACAGTTGAAGGTTTCACTGGTGAATTTCTATCGACATAACTTGGTTCATCAGGTGCAGGAGAAGAATAAAATGTTCCTACCATAGGTGATCGTATAATATATAAAGAGGTGTCCTGCTCAATATCATTCCTAGGTTTGTCATTTTTTACTTCACCAGGATTTTGTGTAACAATATAATCATGGGTAGTAATAATTTGTTCTTTAGGAATTGTGTACTCCTGCTGCAAAGGCCGTATTTCACCATTAGAAATTCTCAATCTAAAACCATCCTCTTCAACCTCAATTTCCGACAATCCAGAGGTTTTAACAAGATCTGCTAACTTACTAATATCATCAAACTTCAACGAGACCTCCTCCTACATATTCTTATAGAGAACTTGATAATTAACTTAAAATTTGCAATTCAAAAACTAATAAATGTAAACTCAAAATTTTATTGCTTCAAATCTCTTTTTCAAAAGTAGTGCTCGTTCCATTAATTCATCATCTTGCATCTTATCATATGTGTATTGCCATACCGTTTCCGGCCAATATTTGTCATTAAATGTACGACAAATCACATGGACATGCAATTGTGAAGTTTTATTTCCAATAGATGCAATATTCAAACGATCACACTTGAATGTACTTTGCATAACATTCGAAGACAAATTAATTTCTTTTGTTAACTGCATTTGTTGTGGGAGAGATAAATCAGTAATCTGCACAACATCACTAATTCGTGGAACTAAAAATATCCACGGGATATATTTACTATCATTTAACAATACCCTTGATAAGGGTAAGTCAATAATGAAACCTTTTTCACATAAATTAGTACATAAAACAAATTCATTCATGCTAATATTTAATAGTAGTTAAAATCAAAAGATATTATTGCAATCATCATTTCAACATGCCATATAGCACTTAATGAATAGAGAAAAAATTCTCAAAGGAATTTATTTATTGCTAGAAGGAGTAGGTGAAGATCCCGAACGAGAAGGACTTGCTGAAACTCCAGAACGAATATTAAAAATGATAGAATTTTTCAATAAAACAACATCTGTTCATAATATAGAATTATTTCAACCGACTTTTCATGTCGAAAATTATAAAGACTTTGTTTTAATAAAAAATATTACTTTTTCATCGTTTTGTGAACACCATTTAATGCCATTTTTTGGTAAAATTTCTATAGCGTATCTACCGTCAGACGAAACAGTAATTGGGTTAAGCAAAATCGTCAGAGTTGTAGATAAATACTCAAGGCGCCTACAGCTTCAAGAACGTCTATCATCACAAATAGCA
The DNA here is from genome assembly GCA_965120425.1 of uncultured Opitutia bacterium. Taxonomy (GTDB): domain Bacteria; phylum Verrucomicrobiota; class Verrucomicrobiia; order Opitutales; family JAIRKQ01; genus JAIDVZ01. The sequence goes on along the minus strand of CBCPNC010000095.1, from coordinate 7,567 downwards.
AATACATTAGATCAACATATAAAAAATAATGGAATATTTGTATTAATCAATGCTCATCATATGTGCATGGGAGCACGCGGCGTAATGCAACCATCTTGTAGTACTGTTACACGAGCTATGACTGGAGAATTTAAACTCAATCAAGCATTGGTCACTCAAATACAACAACTAATATTAACTGAATAAAATGCTCGATCCAAATCCACAAGTAATGGGAATATTAAACTTAACTCCTGATTCTTTTTATGATGGGAGTCGTTTTCTAGACACTCAAACGGCGGTAAATCGTGTAAATGAAATAGTTGCCGAAGGGGCAACAATAATCGATATTGGAGGAGAATCAACACGCCCACATTGCACAGCAGTGGATGCAGATACCGAATGGAATCGCGTAAAAGATGTATTATTGAAGATCTCCAAGTATAAAATTTTAACATCAATAGACACTTATAAACTTCAGGTTGCTGAATTAGCATTACAAAATGGAGTAAACATCATCAATGATATTTCAACATTTTCACATTTAGAAGAAGTTCTACAACTTGCTAAAAAATATTCAGCTGATGTAATTGTAACTCATAATTCAAGCGATATAATATTAAGTGATAATGAAAAACTTATGCACGATATAATAAATAAGTTTTATTTAGCAATAGATACAGCAAAAAAATATCACATTGATGATCAAAAATTAATTTTCGATATTGGGCTAGGTTTTGGTAAAAATAGTGACCAATGCATATTTTTAATAAAAAATTTAAAAAAAATCAGGCAACTTTTCCCGCAACGTTTCCTAATTGGAGCTTCCAGGAAATCATTTATGAATGAATTTGGTGAATGCTGTGCAATTGACCGTTTACCGTGCACATTAGCAACTACGATATCGACTTATCTAAGTGGGTGTAATATTTTTAGAGTACATGATGTAAAATCAAATGTTGAAGTTTTAAAATTTGCGCAAAAGATATATGGTAACTAGTATTTTTTTCAATGAACTAGAATTTTTCGGAACCCATGGGTGGTATACAAATGAACGAAATCTAAAACAAAAATTTCTTATATCTTTACAATTATTTGGAGATTTTTCTCGCGCAATGTATACTGATGATATCAATGATACCATTAATTATTCATCTGTCTATTCTTTAGTAAAAGAAGTAGTGGAACAAAGTAGTTTTAAATTAATTGAAACATTAGCTCGTACTATTGTAGAAGTGTTATTTAAAAATTTTCGAACTATCCAACAAGCTAATATTACTGTAAAAAAATTTCCTAAGACTTGGGATAATAAAAATTATGGGGACATTGGATTTCAGGTCACAATTTCACGTTAGCTTTTTATCGCTCGGAAGCAATATTGGTAATAGAAAGAAAAATTTATTAGATGCTATCACGGAGCTTACTAAAAACCATGAAATAAAAATTAATAAAATATCTAGTATATATGAAACAGAACCTCAAAATTTTTTATATCAAAAAAATTTTTTTAACTGTGCAGCAAAAATATGTACCACTTTAACACCACAAAAGTTGCTTAAATTTTGTCAAAAAGTAGAAAATGATCTCGGGCGAATAAAGACGTTTAAATATGGTCCACGAAAAATAGATATAGATATATTATTATACGATGATTTAAAGCTTAATACAATTTTTCTAAAAATTCCACACCCAGAAATTGTTAATCGCAACTTTGTATTATCTCCACTGATCGAGCTGCAGCCTGATCTCACTATCAATGGTAAAAAAATAATAAATCTACAAAAAAAATGCTCAGATCAAAAAATAACAAAATTATTCACTGTCAATTAATCACACTAAGCTCGACTAATGTAAGAGCCATCCGCTGTACTTATTTTAATAGTATCTCCTTCCTTTATAAATAGCGGAACTTGTAACATCAACCCAGATTCTGTTTTAGCAGGTTTTTGCACGTTAGATGCAGTATCTCCACGTAGCCCTTCTGGCGATTCAACAACCTTCATAGCTACTGAAGCTGGTAAAGAAATTCCAACTGGTTTATCTTCTATATATTGCACATCGTACTCCGTGCCGATCACCATAAATTTTTTTGCTGCACTTATTAAATTTTCTGGTAACACAACATCTTCATAAGTTTCCAAATTTAAAAAATGATGCCCTTGTTCATCAACATAAGAATATTCTAATGAATGAACTGTCGTATTTAAAAAAGTGACATTATCGGATGATAGAAATTTCACACTAGTTGAAGCTCCAGTTTTTGAATTGCGCATAACAACTTGAACAAAACCTGCTTGTCGCCCTTGAGTACGATGCTGAACCTCAAGTACTGTATGAGGAACACCTTGATATTCAATAACTTTACCCTTTCTAATATCTGTAGGAGATGCCATATATTGCCCCTTAAAAAAATTAAAATTACACTTTCGACACTTCTTCTTGTTTTTCTATAACGTTATCAACAATACCATACTCTTTTGCTTCTAAAGCTGTCATAAAATAATCACGATCAGAATCTTTTTCTATTTGATCTGCAGATTTCCCAGTATGTTTTGCTAAAATTTCATTTAGTACTTTACGCCAACGAATTATTTCTTTCGCTGCTATCGAAATATCTGACGTTTGCCCGCTTGCTCCACCGGTAGGCTGATGTATCATTACACGGCTATTTGGCAACGCATAACGTTTTCCCTTTGTTCCTGCTGCGAGTAAAACAGTAGCCATACTAGCTGCTTGACCAAGACAATATGTCACAACATCACATTTTAAAAACTGCATAGTATCATATATTGCCATACCTGACGTTACACTCCCACCTGGAGAATTAATGTAAACATTTACATCCTTTTTAGGATCTTCCATCTGCAGGAATAATAATTGTGCAACAACAGCATTTGCAACAAAATCATCAATTGGAGTACCAATAAAAATTATCCTATCTTTTAATAAACGACTATAAATATCCCACGAACGCTCGTTACGGCCATCTCGTTCATAAATGTACGGCAGTGGTAAATATTGACTCATATTGCAATGAGAGCTATAAAAATCTCACCAAAAATCAAGAAACTTATACCAAAAAAGTATACTTCAATATTTCCTTTAACTCTTGACAAATATTATGCAGCTCTGTAGTTGACTCAGTTTAACGATAGCTCAGGTGGTGAAATTGGTAAACACGCTGTCTTCAGGCGGCAGTATCGAAAGAGTTAGGGGTTCGAATCCCCTCCTGAGCACCAACAAAAACAACTTACTTTTCTAACATAAATTGTGAACATACAAAACAGCACATTACCTACACATTTGGCATTTATCATGGATGGTAATGGACGATGGGCACAACAACGAAATTTACCACGCACAGCGGGACATCAACGTGGAGTGAACGCTGCAAAAATCGTAATACAGTCAGCACTTAAATTTCACATAAAATATATAACTTTATATACATTTTCTACAGAAAATTTTAGACGGCCACAAAGTGAAGTGTCGTTCTTAATGACACTATTTACTAAAACTGTAAAAAAATATTCAAAAATTTTTATAAAACACGATATTAAGTTTAACACCTTTGGGAACTTATCTAAGTTACCCATTACATTACAAAATGCTATAATTAACTTACAAAAAAACACAGCTAATTGTTCATCTTTAACGGTAAACATCGCTATAAATTACGGTGCACATGAAGAAATTGTTCAAGCTGTACAAAAAGCTATTGATAATAAAGAAAATAACGTTCAGTGGTCAACAATACAAAAATATTTATATACTCACGATATTCCAGATCCCGATATGATTATTCGCACTTCAGGGGAATGTCGTCTAAGTAATTTTTTACTATTGCAAGCTGCTTATTCTGAACTTTACTTTATTAAAACATATTGGCCAGATGTAAATGAACAAACATTTGTAGAAATATTAAATGAATTTAGTCGAAGGAGCAGAAGAATGGGAGGTATATGAAAGAAAGAATTTTTAGTACAGTTATATTATGGGTAATTTTAATTGCAACATTAGTTACATTAAAGACATTTGGTTGCTTTATTATATTATTAACAGCATCTTCATTAACTCAGTATGAATTTTATAAACTACTAAAAATTGCAGGATACCAAGCAAACACATACTTAGGAATATCATTCGGTATCATTTTATTAATTATCAATGCATTAACAAGCCTATCAACAGGAGAATCGATAGCTCTGACAATAATAACATTATGTTTGATAACACTCTTAATGCGCTCTTTAAATTTTGCTAAATTTTCCTTAATAACAACATTAATAGGTATAATATATATACCATTTATGCTCAGTTTTACAGTGAAATTTGTGATAAGCGCAACTAATCAAATACAAGCACTGGCTACAATACTACTAATTATAGCTATAGCAAAATTTAGTGACGTTGGAGGGCTAGTGATAGGTTGTAAATTTGGTAAAAATAAACTCGCACCTGAAGTAAGTCCTAATAAAACCTTTGAAGGTTTATACGGTAGCATAATAACATCAACAATTACAGGAGTGTTATGCTTTTTATTGTTTCGTCACGCCTTTATTCCACAACTAACAATAATTAACGTAACAATCCTTGCAATTATACTTTCTGTTATTGCACTCCTAGGTGATATGTTAGAATCAATAGTTAAACGACTTGCACAAGTTAAAGATTCCGGAACATTAATTCCAGGAATTGGAGGAATATTTGATCTAACTGATAGTCTGATATTCAGCCTCCCATTCGGAATTATTGCCATCAATCACTTTACAATGTAGGTATTATAATAGTATAATCGTTATTACTTTGCCATCAACATATCACGTATCGATACAATGGATGCTAAAAATATACATAACCGATCAAAGAATGTTTCAGCATCAAAATTTGATACATCTCCAACAAATGATACAATAAAACTGTTAGAATTTTTATCGAGCGCAATAACCGCACCAGCCGTAATAATTTGAAATAAATTTGCTTCTAATGCCCTACGCATAGTATTACTATCAGGTTGAATATTAGTTAAAGGAACATACAAATAAAACTTTCCCTCAGCTTCCAATACTTCAAGTGTACAAACAATTCCGTCTTTATAAAAAATTTTACACTGATTTTTATCATCAAATGTAAAATCTTCCCCTTTTTTATCATTCAAAAACTTTAACCATGTATTTGCTCGTTCTCTAGCATTCATAATTCTCCCTCGCTTTATTTTTATCAAAAAATTCTACTATCTGTATAAAACATTGCTCTAAACAAGAAATAATATTACAATTTATCGCTAGATAATATCTAGAATATTCAAATTTTTCAATTATATTATGTAACTTTGTAATAAAATTTAAATGTTTTTTAAAAATGTTCGCTGTAGACATTTCTAATGCACTGAACAACAAATCTACAATTTCCGACTTATTTAAATTTACTTCTTCCACTAATGCTTCCCAATGCTCTTCAATAAAGGATAGCAATTTATACATCTCAATAATATTCAAACGATTATTGCCTCTGTCATAGAACATCTCTAACCAAGACTCATACATATTGGTAATCCGACCTAAAGTATCACTTTTTAAGTGGTAATTATCGAATACATTAAATACGACACATCGACTCAAAATAGTGGGAATGACATCATATTGATTTTTTACAGATAAAAAAATAAAAGTATCTACTGGAGGCTCTTCCAAAGTTTTTAAAAAAGAATTAGAAGCGTAATCATTCATTAAATCAGCATGTTTTATGTATGCTACCTTATACTTCGCTATCTTTGGAGTCGCTTGAATGTTTAAAATTAATTCATGTATCACATCCGACGTAATCTGAGTACGCGATTCACAATCCAACGAAACAGAAAAAAAATCTAAATGTTTATCACAACATTCACACTCCAAAATTGTATTGCCTATACAATAAACGATACTATCTACAGCATCTCTATTTTTTGAAACTAATAATGTAGCGTGCGGGAATCGATTAATTTCCCAAAGGGAATTCAATCTACGAATTATTTTTTCAGGGCTACTCAAATCTTGTTTTGTACTCTTGTCGAATGGCATACTGAATATCCTCTTTGCTTTTATTTCCATCTACTACAAAAAACCTATGGTTTCTTTCAGCAAGATTACAATATCCCGTCCTTACACGTTCAAAAAATTCCTGATCTTCCTGTTCAATACGATCGATATTTTCTCCACGAATACCTAAACGACGCATTCCTTCTCTGGCTTCTATGTCAATTAATATAGTTAAATCTGGAATAATGCCATTAGTCGCAAATTTATTCAAATATTCAACATCGCTTTTCATGATATTGCGTGCACTTCCTTGGTACACAATAGATGAATCAAAAAATCTATCACACAACACATCTTTCCCATTTAAAATCGCTGGAAGTATCTTTTCTTCTACATGTTGTGCACGACTAGCTTCAAATAATAACAACTCCGCTTTAGCAGAAAAAAATGTTTCCTTTGAACCATTTTTTAACAAATCTCTTATACGTTCCCCTAATAAAGTTCCTCCAGGTTCGCGAGAACATATCACATCCCTACCTATAGATTTTAACCAAGCAGCAAGTAATTCGATTTGAGTACTTTTCCCACAACCTTCGATACCCTCAAATGTTATCAATCTTCCCCTCATTTTTCAAACCCTATTAATCTTACTTGTTCACACGTAGGAGAATATGCATTGTCTACGTAATATTTTGCTACTGCACTCCCCCAATGTAATGCTAATTTAATATTTTCCCCTTCTAAATAATTAAACAAAAAACCTGCATTAAAATGATCTCCTGCTCCTGTTGAAATTTTTGGCATGCTAGAAAAATACCCAGAAACATAAGCTGTTTCCCCATTACATCCAACAGACATAGTATTAGCATGGATAAAAACAGCCGAACAATTTAAATTATTGTAAATAAACTGTACCGCTCGAAGCATACTATCTTTTACTTCTCCTAATTTTCCTTGATATCCAAGTACATTTAAAACACAAGATGCCTCCCTTAAATTCAGCCCTAAAATAACATCACCCTTTTGAGAAAATTTCTGAAAATACTCAATTAATTCCTTAACGTCATCCACTAAACGCTTTGTAGGATCAGCTAAATCAAAAAAGAATATATGATTTTCTTGTCCAAGAATTTCATTTAGAAAAATGTCAAATATGGTGTGTAATTTTATTAGCATTGTCCAATTTACAAAACAAATTAATCGACTTTTTGATACTATATCGCGTAATAATTTTTCACTACAAACCTGTAATAATACGTCACTACAGATGTTAACAATATCATGCATCTCTCCTAAGATAATTTTCCCGTCATTAAATTCTAAAGCTCGTGTTTCTCCTGGCATCCCAACAGATATTGCATTATTATTTCTTGCAAAATCACAGAAAACATTTTCTGAACAATTTCCCAATGTTCCAATGTATGTAGTATGTGCACCCAACACACGTAAAGCTTCACTTAATATCGGTCCATTCCCCCCAATTTTTTTACAAATTATATCAAATTCTAAATTTGTACTTTTACCAGATGCATCAATAATTCTTTGTCCAAATTGCTTGATAGAATCAA
>CBCPNC010000094.1:0-2596 GCA_965120425.1 uncultured Opitutia bacterium | reverse complement strand
TACTGTTATTGGACGTTTTTGGGTAATGGATAGAGATAAACGTTGGGATAGAGTAGAGAAAGCTTATCAATGTTTAATAGGTAGTAATGATAGTAAATTCGCGTATTCAGCAGAAAAGGTTTTTGAAGAATATTATACAAATCCTACAGATAAAGCGATGATAGGGGATGAATTTATTCCTCCAACAAGAATATTAAATTCTGGTGGTATATTTGAAGGACAGGTACAAGCTAATGATAGCATAATATTTTTTAATTTTCGTGGAGATCGTCCACGTGAAATTACACGTGCATTTATAGATGATAATTTTACAGAGTTTGAACGTCCAGAAAAATTGAATTTATATTACGCAACTTTGACGGAATATCAAGCTGGATTAGTAGAAAATGTTATTTTTTTACGTCCTGCAAAAATGGAAAATATTTTAGGTAAGTACATTAATGATCTTGGGTTAAAACAATTTCGATGTGCTGAAACAGAAAAGTATGCTCATGTTACCTTTTTCTTTAATGATTATCGTGAGGAACCTTTTGATGGAGAAGAACGTTTGTTAATTCCCAGTCCACGAGATGTTAAAACATATGATGAACGACCTGAAATGAGTGCCTATGCTGTTAAGGATGCAGTAGTAGACGCGATACTAAGCAAAAAATATTCACTAATTGTAGTAAATTTTGCTAACCCGGATATGATAGGTCATACTGGTAATTTAGAAGCTGCAATTAAAGCTGCAGAAGTAGTTGATTCTTGCGTAAGAGATATTTTATCTGTTTTAGATAAAGTTGATGGAAATGCATTAATAACAGCTGATCACGGAAATCTTGAGTGCATGAGAGATTTGATCACTGGGAAACCTCATACTCAACATACAACTAATCTAGTTGAAGTTATCTTATATGGCTCAAGATGTAAGTCTTTGCAATTAAAAAGAAGTGGAAAGTTAGGAGATATTGCGCCAACTTTATTGGAAATTATGGGACTGAAACAACCTAAAGAAATGACAGGAGAATCACTTATTTTGCATTAAAATATATAAATAATACAGGTTATATTAATGAGAATTAATTAACAGTTCATTGTGAAAAAACTTTGAATCCAAATAATCTGGGGTTATTTGTTCACCATGGTACAATACAACTATACTTTCGCAAAAATTTTTAAGTTCACGTATATTTCCTGGCCACTTGTAGTTTTGCAAAATATTCATTACATTTTTTTGGAAAACTGGAGGAATTACTCGGTTTTCTTGTGAAAAATTTCCTATATAAAAGTTTATTAATTCTGGAATATCTTCAATTCGTTCTCTTAATGCAGGAATTGTAATATTAATAACATTAATTCTATAGAATAAATCTTCGCGGAATTGATGCTCTTTTACCATGTGCAAGAGGTTTCGATTTGTTGCACAAATTAACCTTATATCAATTGAAATTTCGCTCGATCCTCCAATTCGTGACAATCTTCTGGTTTCCAAAAATCGTAACAGCTTGACTTGTGTGTCTAGATCTACTTCACCAATTTCATCTAAAAAAACAGTTCCACCATTGGCACGTTCAAATAAGCCAATGTGCTTTGTATCAGCTCCAGTGAAGGCACCTTTTTCATGCCCAAATAATTCACTTTCGAGTAGATTTTTAGGGAGTGCTGCACAGTGAATAGCAACAAATGGTTTATTTTTTCGTAAACTATACTTATATAGTGCTTGAGCAAATAATTCTTTCCCTGTTCCAGTTTCTCCTGTTATAAGAACTGTAGATTTTGTTGGGGCAATTTTTTTTACTAACTGTAGTGCGTCTTGTATTTTATTTGAAGTTCCGATAATATTTTTTTCTTCTAAAGGAATATATGGTTTCTGTGTGTTAGTACTTGGTTTATCTTTTTTAGATAATATTGCTCGTTTAATTAAAATTTCTAACCGATCAAAATTTATTGGTTTAGTAACAAAATCAAATGCCCCATGTTTTACTGCTTCAACAGCAGTTTCAACGCTACCATAGGCAGACATCATAATACATGGGGGAGAATAAGAATTTTTTTTTGCTTCATCTATTACAAACATGCCATTTTTACCAGGCAAACGTAAGTCAGATAATACTAAATCAAATCGTTCATTTTTTAATAAATTTGTTGCTTCGTCGTAATTACATGCTCCAAATACTTCATACTCCGATTCTAGTAACTGTATTAAGGTGTCACGCGTGTTTTTTTCATCATCAACTACGAGTATACAAGGTAACATGATTTGCTATTCTTTAATTTCTCTGGCAAAAAATGAAATTTTATCTAAAACCTTTTCTTGGAAATCTTCAAGGTAAAGATATATTACTGGTGTAATATATAATGTAATTACTTGTGACACTACTAATCCACCGATAATGGATAACCCTAAAGATATACGCGATGCACCATCAGCACCAAGTCCTAATGCAATTGGAATTTGTCCCATCAAAGCTGCTAATGTAGTCATAATAATTGGTCTAAAACGCTCCATACATGCAGTATGAACAGCTTCTTCTTTAGACATTCCTTCTTTTTGTCGCGCAATTGCAAAATCGATCATGAGAATACCATTCTTTTTAACAATTCCCATGAGCAT
>CBCPNC010000093.1:0-4440 GCA_965120425.1 uncultured Opitutia bacterium | reverse complement strand
AAGAGTAAAAACGATTAGAGATATTGATTGTGAAGGGAAAAGAGTGTTTGTTCGAGTGGATTTTAATGTTCCATTAGATGAAAGGGGGAATATATCTGATGATGCCCGTATTGTGGCAGCACTGCCAACAATTGAATATTTAGTGCAACATGGTGCGCGTGTGATATTGGCAAGTCATCTTGGACGACCGAATGGTGAACGAGTAATGAAATATTCCTTGAAGATGGTAGCGCAAGTATTAGCGAAATTGTTAGGCCAACCTGTGCTTTTTTTGCAAGATTGTATAGGGGATGAAGTTCAACAAGTGACCGATAAATTGGTTAATGGAAATATAATTTTGCTAGAAAATCTACGTTTCTATAGTGGAGAAACAAAAAATGATCCGAATTTTGCGGAGCAATTATCTAAGTTGGCAGATATTTATGTTAATGACGCATTTGGAACTGCTCATCGTGCCCATGCATCAACAGAAGGCATTACAAAGTTTGTGCAAACTAACGTAGCTGGTTTCTTAATGGAAAAGGAACTAGAGTTCCTGGGTTCAAAAGTATTGGATCCTGAAAGACCGTTTACTGTTGTTTTAGGGGGTTCTAAAGTTTCAGATAAGATAGAAATTATTAATTATTTGCTTACTAAAGCGGATAATTTATTAATTGGTGGAGCAATGGCCTTTACGTTTATGGCAGCACTGGGTCATACTACAGGTACGAGTTTGGTTGAGAAGGATAAAATTGAATTAGCAAATGAAGTATTTGTAAAAGCAAAAAATTTAGGAGTTAATTTACTTACTCCATTAGATTATGTTATTACTGATTCTTTTGATAGCGAAAAGATGGTTGTTGGCGATGTAAAAAATTCAGGACTTGATATTCCAGATGGATGGTGTGGAATAGATATTGGGAATAAAACAGTAGAGATGTATTCTGACGTGATCGGAAAATCGAAAACAATCTTATGGAATGGACCACTTGGGATTTTTGAAATTAAACAAGCTTCGTGTGGTACCTTTGATATCGCTCAGTCTATTGCTGAATCAGAAGCTGTTTCAATTATTGGCGGTGGAGATTTGGGGAAAGCTGTGCGCAAGAGCGGGTTTGATTCAGGGATGACATTTATTAGTACTGGTGGTGGTGCTAGTTTAGAATTTTTGGAGGGTAAAGAGTTGCCTGGCGTATCAGTGTTAAATAAAATTACGGTGTAAATTTTGTTTGAGGAAATTTATGTATAGAAGATTTTTGATAGCTGGTAATTGGAAGATGAATAATGGAATATTAGATTCTGTTTCATTAATTCAGTCTATTGGTAAAGGTATCGCAAAAATTAATAATGTAGATGTTGTAGTATGTCCTCCATTTATAGCATTGCGTAATGTATACGAAAGTATTGACAAATTGTTGATACAAGTAGGAGCACAAAATATGTATCCTGAAGCGAAAGGTGCTTTTACTGGAGAAATTTCTTATCCTATGTTGCGTGATTGTGGGGTTTCTTACGTTATTTTAGGTCATAGTGAACGTCGAGAGATTTTCGGAGAATCGAACAATTTTATTAATTTAAAAGTATTGGCAGCGCTCAGTAATAATTTAAAACCAATTTTGTGTGTTGGTGAGAGTGCACAAGAAAGGGAGCAAAATAAAACATTCAATGTCATAGATGATGAAATTACACAGTGCTTAGCGAATGTTAATATTGAGCAAGCGAAAAATTTGATAATTGCATATGAACCAATATGGGCAATTGGAACAGGGAAAACCGCAACTCCAGAAATCGCTCAAGAAGTTCATTATTATATTAGAAGTTTGATTAAAAAATTATTCAATCAAGCATTAGCAGATTCAATTAGAATATTGTACGGCGGTTCAATGAAAACTAGTAATGCAGAAGAATTATTGAGACAACCCGATATCGACGGTGGATTAATCGGTGGAGCTTCTTTAAATGCTGGGGAGTTTTGTAAAATCATTAGTACAGCTAGCAAACTTGCGTAGGTAAAGTAAGAAGAGTTATTTGAAAATTTTTTTATTGGTCAAAGTATAAAATTTAGTCTTTTCTTACTATTGGTAGCATTTGTCCATTTTGGAATAATGTTACACGGTGTGTGCTTTCTGAAACTGCGATTGCTATACATTCTGCTGCCCATGAGATTGATGCTGCGGCTGCATGACGTGTTCCAAATCCACTTGGCATAACAATATTATGGTCCGGGGTACTGATTAATGTCCCCGCTGATTCGATAACACCGTCTCCGCGAATAATAAATGCTCCATCTATTAAAGAAAATTCTTTTATTGTTTCATCCATAAATGGGTTTAAAATGTTACGGTCTTCTTCTTCGTATCCAAAAAATGGATTTAGTACTAATGGTTTGCTAAATGGAGCAATTTTGTCGACGTCACCAATCACAAATAAACATCCAACTGGTTTCCCTTCCCTTCCTTCAGATGAAATTTCTGATGCAATTGTTAGTACCCTTTCTAATACTTCTGGCTTTATATTTTTTGTTAAAAATTGTGACTGTGATGTAAAAATTGGGCGAAATTCACGTTGAACATCGACTATAAAAATAGTGTCCAATATCCCATTTTGCGAATTACATCCTATACAGCAAACCTTTTCATCATGCTTTATAATATCACGTGACAATCCCAATAAAATTGCACTACGAAATTCATATAACCAATGAGTAGAATTTGCATTTAATGGAACAATTATTTGTGAATTTATTGGAAAAGTATCAACATTTGATGCTTTAGGAGCTGTAATTACAACTTTTAAATCATCAAATAATTCTTCAATTTCAATTCCGTCTAAACTAGCTCCATCAAACAACATTACTGTTGAACAGCCAGATGCATGTGCAATTTTACAAACTTCTTCTATAAAAAATTTATTTAATTCATTGTCTGTATCTCGGAACTTTTTCTTTTGAGGGGCGAATACATCGAGTACTTTTTCTTTTAAATTTTCAAGTGAATGTGCGCGATTGAATGATTCAACGACAGTATCTCGTTGTAGAGTGCGGACAATATTTGCTAATGTTCCAAGGTCCGAACGTTCATTATCAGAAGAGAGCATTAGCATAATATATTTAATATTTTTGTATTCATCTGATGTTTCATTTGTTAGCCCTTCCTTGCATCGTCCAAATGCTAAGATGTGTGGGATTTTTATATCAATCCTGTCATGGGGAACTGCTAATCCATTACCAATACAAGTAGTAATAGTTTTTTCATGTTCTATTAGATCAGTAGTTATTTGTTTTGCTCGTTCACTACTAAATCCACAGGTTAACACCAATTCTCGAACAGCATCATCAAATGTTTTGCTTGTTATATCGATTATTCTTGATTCATGTAAAAAGTGTCCAAATTTCATTAAAAATGATACCCTCTAACCATTAAAATAATTTTGTAAGATAAATAAAGTTAAATTTTAATGTCTTGTAATCTTTTGTTTCCAGGTAAAAGAAAGTTTTTTACATAATCAATTACGGCATCTTCTAAAGTGTAAAGTTCTTCTTTATATCCTATTTGTCGTATTTTATTGATTTCCCCTAATGTATAGTATTGATACTTTTTGGCTAATTCTGCTGGCATGTCGATATATTCGATATTAACAGACTTGTCTAGTACTTTAAAAATAGGGGTTACTAAATCGATCCAAGTATGTGCCTCTCCAGAGGAAACATTATATAACCCGTAACATGATTGACCATTTATTTTTTCTGGAGCGTTAGCGAAAAAAATTGTCATATCAACAACGTCCTTAATATATATAAAATCTCTCAATTGGTGACCGTTCTGAAATTGTGGATTTTGACTTTTAAATAATTGCGTTTTCCCAGTAGTTTGTATAGACTCAAATGATTTAATAACTACACTTCTCATGTTTCCTTTGTGATATTCATTTGGTCCGAATACATTAAAATATTTCATTCCAAATCCAGGAATGTTGTTTTTTTGAGCAAATAGATCAAATAAGTGCTTAGAATACGCATACATACTCAATGGTCTAAATTTATAGAGATCTAGATCTGTATCTGACATTCCTGCTGAACCATCACCATAAGTAGCTGCAGAAGATGCGTAAATAAATCTAATATTTTGATTCGCTGCGAAGCATGCTAATGTTTTAGTATATTCGTAGTTGTTTTGCATTAAATAATTACAATTTTTTTCTGTTGTAACTGCGCATGCACCTAAGTGGAAAATACATGACAGATTTAAAGTATTTTTATCATCGTCGATAATTTTTAATAGATCATCAGAATCCAAATAATCTTCAAATTTTAATCCTATGAGGTTAAGAAAACGATCATCAGAACCTAATGTATCGCAAGCAATGATGTTACTGTATCCACGATTATTTAGTTCATTGATTAATGCACTGCCTATGAAACCAGCAGCTCCAGTAACGAGAATCATTCCTGAATTTAAATTA